>CAYZLH010000262.1:0-4530 GCA_964478795.1 uncultured Bdellovibrionales bacterium
AAGGCTTGCTTTTAGTGGATCAGCACGCCGCCCATGAGCGCGTGACCTATGAAAAACTAAAAAGCACACGACTGCAAAAACAAGAGGGCGCACCCTTGCTCATTCCCATTCAAGTGGAAATGGGCCGCGAGCAGTTGGATCGTCTGGAAAACGAACTCCCGAAATTTGCCGAGCTTGGATTAATTTTGGATCGCACCGGTCCCACACTTTTGGCGGTTAGAGAGATTCCGGCACTGCTGCTAAAACGTGACGGCACGCCGGTACTTTCCATCGGAACTTTTCTCCGCAAACTCATGCAGGGTTGGGAAGAATCCTTAGAAGGCGAATTGGCTGAACAATTTCGCGAAAAGATTTTAGACGTTTTGGCCAGTGAAAGTTGCCACGGGTCGGTCCGCGCTGGGCAAAGCCTTTCCCCGCCGGAAGCCGTGGCCCTTCTGCAACAAATGCAAGCCACCGACTTTGCCGGTCACTGCCCCCACGGTCGCCCCACCACCGTGCGCTTTCGTTGGGCGGATATTGAACGACTCTTTAAGCGAATCCAATGAAGCTATTGATTTTAGGTGGCCCCACGGCCTCGGGAAAATCCGCCCTCGCGCTACAACTGGCGCGGGATTTGAAAAAACACGGGCAGCGCGCGGAAATTGTTTGCTGTGATTCCATCACTATTTATCGTGGCTTCGATATCGGCTCGGCCAAACCCACCGCCGCCGAACAAGCGGAAATCCCCCATCATCTGGTGGATATTGTGGACCCCACCGAATCTTTCACCGCCGGTGATTTTCTCGAGCGAACTACGCCGATACTCGAACGTCTGCTGCGGGAGAATGTTTTAGCGATTATCACGGGCGGCACCGGATTTTATCTGCGCGCCCTCTTGCGCGGAATGGCCACGGGCGAAGAGGATGCAAAACTTTCGGAAGAGCGGAAATTGTACTGGGAAAAGACTGGCCAAGAAAAAGGCTGGAAAGTTTTATGGGAAGAAGTAAAGAAACGAGATCCCCAATCGGAAATTCACGAGAATGACCATTACCGTTTAGTGCGCGCCTTGCAGGCGATGGATTTAGCCCACAAACCATGGAGCGAGCTCGTAAAAGAGGCTCGCGCCAAACCTCCCCTCTATCCTCATGCCTATTATTATTTGAATCCGTCCCGTGAAGAACTCCGCGTACGGGTAAAAAAACGCACAGAAGTGATGCTGGCCGCGGGCTTACTCGCCGAGGTGGAAAAACTATTGACTGCCGGAGTACCGAAAAACTGCAAGCCTATGCAAAGCGTTGGCTACAAAGAGTGTATTCAATTCCTGGAAGGCGCGCTCCCATCAGAGGACGCCCTAGCCGCCGCCATTGAACAGAACACTATGCGATTAGCCAAACAACAATCCACCTGGTTCCGCGGTGAAGAATTGGCCACAGAATTGCCGCAAACCGCAAATCTCCTTGAGGAAACTTTGCGCTTCTTTGAAAACTCCCGTAGGATTTGAGCATGGAAAAAGAAGAAATCCGCATCATCATTATCTCCGATGGCACAGGAGAAACGGCCTCCTTAATGACGAAGGCCGCCGTAATTCAATTTTCTGATCGCGAAATCAACTACACTCGCTACAAAAATATTCGCACCCAGGCGCAGATCGAAGCCATTTATCAGGACGCGGCTACCGATAAAGATGTCGTAGTGTATACGCTTGTCTCTCCGGAGTTGCGCAAATTTACCCATGAAATTGCCTTAAAATGTGGCGTGCCATCCATCGATTTGCTTGGCCCGTTATTAAATTCTTTGGCGGCCTTTTTCGAATCGAAGCCCGTAGCGCAACCAGGCCTCACCCATTCGGTGAACGAAAACTATTTCAAACGGATCGCGGCGATGGAATATACTATCCATCACGACGATGGAAAATTCGTAGAAGGCCTAAAGGAAGCCGATATTGTGATTCTCGGCATCTCGCGCACCTCGAAAACGCCGCTATCCATGTATCTATCGATGCAGGGCTATAAAGTCTGCAACATCCCGCTCGTGCGCGGAATTCCGTTGCCGGAACAGTTGCAGAGCGTAGATCCCAATAAAATTATTTGCCTCACGATCCAGGCTGAAGTTTTGCACACCATTCGCAAGGCGCGGCTCGAACGTTTAGGAAAAGACCCCCGCGATCACACCAATGAAAGCTACGCGAGCATGGAACATGTGGTGGCGGATATTGAGTACGCCACAGAAATTTTTAAGCAGAATCGCAAGTGGCCAATTTTTGATGTGAGTGGCAAGGCCCTGGAAGAAACTGCGGCGGAAGTCATTCGCATCATTAGCGCTCGGCAAAAAATCGCCGCCAAGTCGAAACCCTCAGAAAAAGCATGACTCAAAAGCGCAAGTCTCCCGATCGTCCTGTTTGCTTTTTTGGTCGCGTGATTTTTGAGTTTTTCAATAATGACGAAGAAGACTTTAAACAGAAGGCGCTAAAAACTCTCTGCAAAGAAGTGCGCAAGCAGTGGAATGTGAGCTGCTTACCGATCGAAGATCAGGAAGTGGAAAATCCCGAACGTGGCGTGATCAGTCTTTCTATTGTCGCTCCGAATCACGAGCAGGGAAAAAAGGTACTAGATGAGGTGTTCGCCTACTTTGACGCGAATGCACCTGCCCGCATCCTCGAAGAAGAAATCCAGAAGGGGGAAATCTAGCCGTTTTTCTTGTTTTGCATTAGAGTAAAGCACCGCAACAAACGGAAGGTTTCCCATGAATTCGCAAGCTTATATTGAATTAGATGAAAAGTACGGAGCGCACAATTATCACCCCTTGCCCGTGGTGCTGAAAAGAGGCGAAGGAATTTTTTTGTGGGATGTGGAAGGGAAAAAGTATTTTGATTTTCTCTCGGCCTATTCAGCCGTGAATCAAGGACACTGCCACCCACGAATCTTAAAGGCTTTAGAAAGACAGGCCAAAGAACTGACCCTCACCTCCCGCGCGTTTTATTCCGATGCGCTTGGCGAATATGCCAAGTTCATCACCGAATATTTTGGCTACGATCGCGTGCTCCCCATGAATACCGGCGTAGAAGGCGGCGAAACGGCCATCAAACTGGCCCGACGCTGGGGCTACGTGCAGAAAAAAATTCCTGATAATCAGGCCAAAATCATTTTTGTCCGCGGAAACTTTTGGGGCCGCACTCTTTCGGCCATCAGCACCTCCACCGACCCTTCTTCCTATGCTGGTTTTGGACCCTACATGCCGGGTTTTGAGTTGGTGGACTATGACCACTTGGAACAATTAGAAGAAGCGCTCAAACATCCGCACGTGGCGGCCTTTATGCTCGAGCCCATTCAGGGGGAAGCTGGAGTGGTGATTCCTTCGGCGGGCTATCTCCGGGCTGCGAAAGCACTTTGTGAAAAATATAATGTGTTGTTCATTGCCGATGAAGTGCAGACCGGTCTCGGTCGCACCGGTAAGCTGCTCGCCTGCGATCACGAAAATGTCCGCCCCGATATTGTGATTTTAGGAAAGGCCTTGAGCGGTGGATTCCTTCCCGTGAGTGCCGTGCTCTGCGATGATGAGATCATGCTCAACATTAAACCTGGCGAACACGGCTCCACCTATGGCGGCAATCCACTAGCGTGCCGGGTGGCCATGGAAGCCCTGAAAGTGTTACGGGAAGAAAAGTTAAGTGAAAATGCCACAGCCATGGGCGAAATTTTTCGCACGGAGATTCGTAAGCTGCGTCAACCCTGGGTGAAAGATGTGCGCGGCCGCGGTCTAATGAATGCCATTGAAGTTGACCCCAAAGCCAACGTAAATGCCTGGGACATTTGCTTGAAAATGAAAGAGCTCGGCGTTTTGGCCAAGCCCACTCACGGCCACATCATTCGCTTGGCACCGCCACTGATTATTACCGAAGATCAATTGCGTGAAGCGTGCAGCAAAATTCATACGGCCTTTGGATCCTTTGCGTGAAGTATTGGTGGTGTCTGTTGCTGATCTCGTGCACACCTTGGGTTAAAGATCCGGACATTGCCTCCGTACCCGACTTAGCAAATGTTAAGGGACGGGAAGTAATTGTATTCATCCATGGGTATTACGGCAGCGCTTTACGCGAGCCCTATGGCAATCGCCAATTCTTGCGCGTGCTGCCCATCCTATACGGAAATTTTTCGGTCGGCATGTTTCCCGATCTTTTGGGACTTTCCGCACCGAAACTGGAAGTAGAAGGAATGATTTCGCACTTTCCCGTAGCTCCCTTCTATTCCATCGATGTGTATGGGCAAGGAATCAAAGCCTTACAAAACGAACAGCAACTGGTGGTGCCCTTCGCCTATGATTGGCGGCAGGATCTGGCGGTAAGCGCTGCCGAACTGACGGAATTTTTGCAAAAATTAGAATCGTACGAACCAAAAAAAATTCACCTCTTCGCGCATAGCATGGGCGGTATGGTTGCCGTTTATTCCTATCTGTACGGCAAGCAAGATCCGCTCAGCGCCATTAGCAACCCAAAGAAACAAGAATGGCGACTGGTGAAATCCGTTACTACCTTGGGCACGCCTTTCCAGGGCG
>CAYZLH010000263.1:0-4508 GCA_964478795.1 uncultured Bdellovibrionales bacterium
GATTCGACCCCGAGCTTTTCTAAAATCGCATCCATTTCGGCCAATTCGTTTTGATAGATATTGCCAAAGTTTGCCTTAACGTTTTTGTAAAGCACCAAACGAATGACTTCATCCAGGCTGTAATTTATCGCAGACATATCGCCTATTTCTAATTGTCGGCAAGCGTCTGCCTTATGTAGGGCTTCATAGAATTCGCGAACAGCCCCTTGCGAGGTTTGCTCCGGCGGGTCGGCACAAGTTGGGTCCTTGGCGCGCTTGTAACACAAATACGGCTCGGTTAGTCGCTTGACCTCGTTGATAAATTTATCACACTTGTTGGCAAGCTCATCTAACTCATACGCGTCGCCGTTACTGGCATAGGATCCGCAAGCAAAAATGGCAGCATGGGTTTGCCTAGCGCCCGGAATTTTTTTCAGAAGTCGTTGAAGTTTCTTGGCATCTGTGACGGCCATTAGTTCATCTTCTCGTTCCAAAACTCCTGCTAAGTACTTCCACCCGTAAGGCTTGTCATTGAGTGGGGCCTGATCGTCATAGCCACTCACTAACGCCATATTCGGAAAGTAATGAAGCCAGTTATTTAATAAGCTTCCTGGCGAGGTGGTATAGCAGCCCCATAAGTGTAAGGAGCGCAAGGACTCTTTTTGCACTGGATACTTAGCAAGCATTTTGGAAATTTCTTCATCAGTTACTTCACCAAAAGTTCCAGAAAACTCTCCAGTGCCATCGTGTCCCGATATGATCATCGTGGAAAACGGATTTTTATCGCGTTCACGACGAGAAATCTCCTTTTCTACGTCATCTAACTTTAGTCGTGTTTCCTCTTGGACGGCCCGGAGCTTAGTTTGCGATTCCTCATATTTAGCTGATGCTTGGTTGCATTCGGGCGAATTTTTCTTCTCTTTGCCGCACGCTTTTGTGCGGGCAAACAACAGTTTTTCGGTTTCTTCTTTGAGTCGGAATAGTTTCGCTTTTGTTTCCTTATCTACCTGCGGATATACGACCAACTTTCGTCCCGATTTTTTTGCTGCCTTTTCTGCCGCTTCCACCTCTTTCGGTGAATTATTTACATCTAAAAATAGCACGTCAGCTCTACTGGTATTGGCTATTAAAAAAGTGCTGACAAGGAGGAATAAAAATGTGAGTTTCATTTTATTTTAAAAACCTCGGGGTCATTAAGTATTTTCTCGCAAGCTCGAGGCGATTCAGTGTTTGCTCAGGGGCATAGAGATTCTTTTTCCTGACGTATTCCTCAATCTCCTTTTTTACTGCCTCGATTTTTGTTGGCTCTCGCGGATCGGCTTGCTCTAAAGACAGAATTTCCTTGTTGGAGTATTCGATTCTTCGGTCGAGAGTTTCAATTTCTTTTTTGGCCAAAAAGTCACCTATTTTTCGTTGGATTTCTTTTCCACGTTCTGTTTCCGCGAATCCCTCGCCATTGTTGAAGACTTGGGCGGCAAATTCATGTGCTAATTGATCTTTGGACAGGTCGGCCTGAAGTTCTGCGTATTGCCGCTTTTTGCTTTCATCATCGAGAATTTTTGGATCCTTTTCCGCGGACTCTGCAAATTTTCGCAATCGAGTTTGAGACATTTCGAGATTACGACTAAACTGCAAGTCGATATATTGGCTGGCTAGCTTTTTTAATCCTGGGTCTTCGAATCGTTTTTCTGCGGAAGTTAGATCTTTCGCCATTTGGGCCCACTGGTATTGAAGTTCTACGAGTTGGATCTGTAATTTCGAATCTGGATCGTCACGACCCCCATTGTATTGATATGTGCTGATTCTGCTCTGCAGGGCTTCATAGAAATAGTGATCAGCTTTTTCTTGGTCGGAAAGCGAAGCTAACTGCTCTTTCGTTTTCAAATTTAGACCAATGTCCCTTTTAACAGTGTCGTAGAAACTATGGGCGGAAGTTTCTTTCTTGGCCAAATAGTTAGCCACTCCCTTGTAGCCAAGGTAGTCTTTTTGGATACAAGACGATGGGTCATCTTTGTGTGGTTCGGTCCAATTGAAGGGCACGCAACCCGCAGACAAATCCATCAAGGTATTCGTGAGAGAGCGTTGATAAGAGCGAAGTGCTTGTAATTTTGCTTCGCGTTCACCGTATTCGGCTGGTCGGGGCAACTTCGCCAAATCTACCGACTGCGATTGGATGAACTGCAATAGTCCCTCTAGTTTTTCGAGTATCTCTTTGCGAGATAAGTGTGGAATGTCTTCAAGGAGCAGGTGGCTCGGAGCTCCGAGCGAGCGTAAAATTTCGTTCGCTTCGGCGGTTTCGGCGGCATAGATGCGGGCGAAGTTATTAATGACTTCCCGAAAGAAGATCAGGCGAATCGCCTGGTCTCTTGAAAGATTGCGGAAAATGGGATCTTCGGAAAAATCTTTGCAGGCCACGGCTTTCTGAGTGAGCTCGTAAAAGGAGCGTAGGGGACTTCGCCCAGTGTTTTCTGGAGGATTGGCGCATTCATCGCTACTGGCCTTTAGGTAGCAGGAATAGATGTGCTCACTTTCGATAATTTCTTGTTTTAATTTTTCACACTTTGGGCCCATGTCGCGAAAATTGTAAGAGTCCGTGAGGGTGGCATAATCCTCGCAACTGTAGATGGCGGCAGTGACTTGATTTGCCCCAGGAATTTTCTTTAGCATGGCTTGCAGTTTCCGAGCATTTTCTGCTTCGAGCAGTGCTGGTTCTCTTTCCAGAACGCCTTTGAGATACTGCCATCCGGCCGGCTTGTCATTGAGCGGAGCCCGTCCATCGTAACCGGTAAAAAGCGAAATATTGGGAAAGTGCTTCTTCCAGTTCAACATCAAACTGCCAGGAGAAGTAGTATAACAACCCCAAAGATGAATCGTGCGCACATCATTAGCCATTTCGGAGTCGTTGAGAATATTCGCCAACTCCAGATCGCCAAGACGACCAAAGTGACCAGAAAAACTTCCAGTTCCATCGTGACCGGAGATCACCAAAGAAGGAAATGCCATTCCCGCCGCTTTTTGCTTTTTGAGAAATTCGGTCAATCCTTCTTTGCTAATTTTATAGGGTTTCGCTAACTCTTCACGACCTTTGAGATTTGTTCCAATTTCCTCATTCAAATTTTTACAAAAGTCGGAATCCATTTTTTTGCACTTTTTGTCGCGAGTGCGAATGAGTTTGGCAATTTTTTGGTCGGCATTTGTGATTTTTGTACGCACGGAATCGGGCACTTCTGGGTAAACCACGAGCTGGCGCTTGCTCTTTTTGGCAGCTTGCTGAGCAGCCTCAATTTCCTTCGGGGAATTATTCATATCCAGGAACAAAACATTTGCTCCTGCCGAAGTTGCCAGCCAAAAGCTTAACAATAGTCCAAACATCTATTTTTTTCCCGCACGATACTGAGCGATTATTCGTTTTAATTTAGAAATTGATTCCACCGGAAGTTTGCCTTCGTAGCGAGCGGCCACCTCTTCGGGGCTTTGATTTTCAGCTCTTAACAAGAGGCGATCTTTTTCAAATCCACTCCAGTCAAGAACGTAGCTATCTAACTTTGCCTCACGCAGAAACCGGCTTTGTAGATATCCAGGTAGAACTTCCTGATGGTCTTGCATCGCTTTTAGCGTATGTACTTCAACGCCTTCTCGTTCGAGTTGCTCCACCGGAAAATCCGGATCCATTTGCAGCACATGAGCCTTCTGACCGTCAGCGAAGAGAAAGGATTTCCCTTTTTTTCCTTCCGCAAAAATTGATCCGGCGCTCAAGGCAAAGGCGGGAATAAAGGCCAACAAAAAGTAGGTGCGATTTTTCATGCAAACACATCGGTTGATCCTGCCAAAAACTTTAGCTAAATACTGGAAATCTATGAGATAGTGCACTTCACCGGGCAAAATTTTTTCGCGCGCAAAATGGGGGTTCGAAAAGCTCCCAAAAGTCTGATAGGTTAGCGGAAACATTGAATATTTTTTTACGTGAAAAAAGGTAGATTCCTTATGCCCATCAAAGCGCCGTCTCCCCGTCTTCCTGAGGTTGCTCCGTACATTCAAAGTTGTGCCACCTATCAGCCGGGAAAACCCATCGAAGAGTTGGAGCGGGAACTGGGCATCAAAAATGTGATCAAGCTAGCTTCCAATGAAAACCCACTAGGGCCATCGAAAAAAGCGCTACAGGCAATCGAGAAAGCTCTTCCCGAATTGCATCTCTATCCCGATGCCGCTCACTATCGACTGCGCGAGGCCCTAGCGCAGCGTTTTCAGTTAGACATCGAGGAAGTGATTGTCGGGAATGGCTCTGAAGAAATTTTTAGTTTGTTGATTCGTTCCTATTGTCGGCCCGGTGACAATACCGTGAGCTGCGGGGCCGCCTTTTTAGCCTATCGAGTTTGCAGCCAAGTGCACGGTGCAGAATATCGCGAACCAGAATTGAACTGCGATCCCGAAGTGGAAATCGAAAATATGCTTCGTTTGGTCGATGAGAAAACGCGAATCGTTTTTTTGCCCAACCCCAACAACACCACGGGCACTTATATTTCGCGGGA
>CAYZLH010000264.1:0-578 GCA_964478795.1 uncultured Bdellovibrionales bacterium
GTGCTAGGTTTCCGAACCAATGTTCTTAGATAAATCAATTGCGGCTGTTGTCCCATCCTTCAATGAGGAAAGTCAGATTCTAAAGGTAATCGGATCGATGCCTTCCTTTGTTGATCACATAGTTATTGTTGATGATTGCAGCTCTGATAGAACTTCAGATGTCGTAAGAGAAGCAGCTAAAGACAATCCTAAAGTTCATTTGATTCGACATGTCGTCAATCAGGGAGTTGGTGGCGCAATTGCCAGTGGATACAAGTACTGCGCCCAAAATGATATTGCTGTGGCGGTAGTAATGGCGGGGGATGCTCAAATGGATCCCGGGGATTTACCGGCCATAATCGAGCCAGTCGCAAGAGGGGAGGTCGATTATACGAAAGGCAACCGACTTTTCACGCCGGACGCCTTTAAGAAAATTCCTAAAGTTCGATATTTTGGTAACGCCGTTCTTTCTTTTTTAACAAAAGCGGCATCGGGTTATTGGCATATCTTTGATTCCCAGACCGGGTACACGGCTATCAATCTTACTGCTCTTAAAACAATCGATTGGGACCAAATGTATAAACGTTACGGCCAGCCCA
>CAYZLH010000264.1:588-1846 GCA_964478795.1 uncultured Bdellovibrionales bacterium
AATGATCTCTTGACCCGCTTAAATGTCTGCAATTTTAAAGTTAGAGATGTTCCGATAAAGCCAATATATAATGTTGGGGAAAAATCTAAACTAAAAGTTCGAAAGGCAATTTTTACAATTGGTTGGCTGTTGGTGAAGCTTTTTTTCTGGAGAATGAAGGAGAAATATCTCAAAAGAGATTTTCATCCATTGGTCTTATTTTATGCACTAGGTGGATTTGCATTTCTTGCCTCCATTCCAATTTTGGCGCGAGTAGTCTATCTCTGGAGCAAACACGGGACCATCCCAGAAATTTCTCTGATTGCACTAATGTTTTGTAGTGGATTGGCGTTGCAGGCCACGTTCATGGGAATGTGGCTTGATATGGATTACAATAAGCAACTGAGGTAATTGCGAATATGTGCGGAATTTTTGGTTTTGTTTTTCCAGAACGGACCATAGCGGTTGGTTTAAACAAGAAGAGACTTTTGAAGGAGCTATTTGTTTTGTCAGAATCTCGAGGCAAAGAGTCCTCGGGTATATTTGCGACGACAGATTCAGAATCCTTCGTTCTAAAAGATTCGGCATCTGCGACAGCACTTATTCGCAGGAATTCCTTTCAGGATATTGAAAGAAAAATTTTTGATTCTCAAAACGACTATCTATCTGTGGTTTGCCACTCGCGCTTAGTAACCAATGGTCGAGCCGAAGACAATCGCAATAATCAACCTGTAGTTTTGCCGAAGATCGCGCTAGTTCACAATGGGATTATTTGTAATCCTGATGATATTAAAAACTCCTATTCTCCGTCTCTAACTATTGACTCGGAACTTGATACTGAGGTTTTTGCACGTGCCTTTGAGCGTGAGATTGAAACGGGTGTTAATCCGGAAAAGTCTTTGGAGAATGTATTTAAAAAAATGGAGGGTGCTGCCTCCATCATCCTCCAGTTCCGGGATCGAGACCTGACTCTTCTGGCCACCAACACCGGATCCCTTTATTTCGGGATCATAGACAAAGCCGGAGTCGTTTTTGCATCTGAAAAGCATATTTTAACCGAGGCTCTGACTCGTACATTTGGAGCCGGGGCCGCCGAGATTTCTGTTGACCAGCTATCTCCCAATGACTGCCTTTGGGTTTCAAAAGCGGGGATCTCTCGGGCGGGGTTGGGAGAGGTGTCGCAGTTCGAAGGTTCAGAGATTGTAGACCACTCCCGGAAGTTCAGTGACTTCACAAACTATGAAAAATCTAAAATTCCAGCGCCGCAGACAACACTCGC
>CAYZLH010000264.1:1856-4504 GCA_964478795.1 uncultured Bdellovibrionales bacterium
TTTTGCCGGAAACTTTCCCGGAGATCAGTTTTGATGAAAAAGGGATATGCAATTTGTGCCGGGATCATAAAACCCGATCGAATTTATTGGGAGAAGAAGCTCTTTTGTCCGCAGTGGAAAAATTCCGTACAAATGGACGAAATGACTGCGTCGTCGCCTTTTCGGGCGGAAGAGATAGTAGTTACGGTCTTTATTATCTCAAAAAGGAATTAGGGCTAAATCCCGTTACATTTACCTATGATTGGGGAATGGTAACCGACTTGTCTCGAAGAAATATTGCTCGGGTGTGCGGCAAGCTCGGAATCGAGAATATTTTGATTTCGGCAGACATCAAAATGAAGCGTGAGAACATTCGAAAGAATGTCGCGGCATGGCTTCGGGCTCCCCATCTTGGGATGGTTCCACTTTTCATGGCGGGTGATAAGCAGTTTTTTCATTTTAATAATGTCGTAAAAAAACAGACCGGAATTCCTCTGGATATTTGGATGATGAACTGGTTTGAGAATACGAATTTTAAGTCCGGCTTCGCCGGAATTCGTCATTCCTCCCAAAAAGCAAAAATTGATGGACTTTCCATTTTTGGAAAATTCCAACTCCCAGCTTTCTATGCGGGGCAATTTATGAAAAACCCTGCTTATCTCAACTCAAGTATCAGAGATACTTTTTCGGCTTATTTGAGCTACTATTTCGCCCCGAGAACTAATCATGTATTGATGTTTGATTATGTTCCGTGGGAAGAGCGCAAAGTAGAAAGTACCCTTAAAGACGAGTTTAATTGGGAGACTTCTCCTGATAGCCCGTCAATGTGGAGGATCGGCGACGGGACCGCTCCTTTTTATAATTATATATATACAACGATGGCGGGATTCTCGGAGTATGACACATTTAGAAGCAATCAGATTCGCGAGGGACATCTGACACGTGACGAGGCACTGAAGCTTGTGATGCTTGAAAATCGGCCTAGAACTCCTTCATTGTTGTGGTACTTCGAGACTATTAATTTGGATCCAGAGGCGAGTGTTCAGCGGATCAATAAATTTGCGCTGGGTCGGCAAGATCGGATTCTTGGCCACGAGGCCCATGTTCATTGATATGAAAAGGACGCTCACCTTTCAAACTTCAGAGTTTCTAGAGAAGGCGCGCATGATCCAATGTTTTCTCTGCTTTCTCTTACTTTCAGCTCATCGAGGTATCGACATTTTCCGAGCTTTAAATGTCGGGCAATTACGCCAGCTATAGCGATGATTCCGAGGTAAAAGACCTGATGAATTTCAGTGCCGGCCCACAAAAGCAATGCAACTAAAACGCCTGAAATGGTGTACAGGCGGGGTGCGGGTGTAATCGACAAGATTCCATCAAATGCAAAAATTGCGAGTCGCCTAAAATGGTATTTGCTTTGGCCCACAGATCTTTCTGGGGCTTCGAATGGGACGTAAGCGACTTTTAGATTAGAAAGAATTTGAGAATTCAATCTTAAGAAACACCAAATTCTGGGAAGTGAAAGTATTCGACGCCTAACTTCGTGGTTGATGAGTCGAAAGTATACTTGCTGTTGGCTTAGGTCAGTTCCGGTCAAGATACGAACAGCCTTTTGGAATGCAACGGTGGCCAGATTCCTCATGGCCGATCTTTTTGAAGAAAAACGAATTCTTGATCCTTGGGCTATGTCGGCTCCATTTAAAAATTGAAGGATCATTTGCTTTACAACGGGGGGAGGGTGAGACCCATCTCCGTCCATCATCACATAGGCATCCGCATTCAGCATCGAGAGAGCAAAGATCACTGCAGCCGTTTGTCCTAGTCCGCGATCGAGTGAATAAAATGAAACTCTTTGATCACTTCTTGCCAACGATCTTAGTATTTCGAGCGTGCGATCTGTTGACGAATCTTCGATAAAACAAATTTGAAAGCTGATTCCGGTTATCTGGGATAGCTCATTGATCATTTCCTTTGAAAACTGATCAAGGCTGCCTTCCTCATTTCGCACCGGAACAATGATTTGTACTGTTTTTCCCATGACTTGCGATGAAGCTTCGAAAGCCCCGAACCATAGATCGTATGCCTATAGGTGGCAACCTCATTTCTGCTGGGAGGCGTCTTTGACAGGGGCCGGAGGCCAGCTTGATGGCCATTTAAATTTCTACTATCTAGGGGGCATGAAAGCGATCATTTTAGCGGGGGGGCTGGGAACCCGGCTTCGACCTTTGACCCAAGCCATCCCAAAGCCGCTTTTGCCAATAGGCGAAAAAACCGTTTTGGAGATTCAAATCACCAAGCTTCGTGAAGATGGGATAAAGGATATCTTCATTGCGACCAATTATAAGGCTGATTATGTGGAATCTTTTTTGGGAGACGGATCACGATTTGGAGTGAATCTGTATTTCAGTAAAGAAGAAACGCCGTTGGGGACGTGTGGCCCAGTTGGACTTCTTCGCGAAAAACTTGATTCGCCATTTCTTTTGATGAACGGAGATGTCTTAACCGATATCGATTTCGATAAACTTTACAATTTTGGGATGTCACATGACGCGATGCTAACTGTGGCAACCAAGCAAATTCGTACCCCCTTTAATTTTGGAAGCGTCACGGTAAAGAAGGATTACATCGTAAATCTTGAAGAGAAAAAAGACATGGTGACTGAAATCTTG
>CAYZLH010000265.1:0-4495 GCA_964478795.1 uncultured Bdellovibrionales bacterium
CTCCATCCAACCATCGCCTCTTTCGATCAATTTGTAATTCGTAAAGCTTCCCATCTTATGCTCCCCTCTCCACTACGCAAGCTCCGCCCTGACCGCCACCGATACACAACGAACTAACTGCAAAGTTTTTGCCACTTCGCTGCAATTCTTTTAAAGCGGTGAGCACAATTCTCGCTCCGCTTGATCCCACCGGATGGCCGAGCGCGATGGCGCCGCCATTGGGGTTTAATTTATTCAAATCAACTTCGCCCACTGCCTCGGAAATGCCTAACTTCTCTTGGCACCACTCTTTGGATGCCATTGCTTTCATCACGGCAATCACCTGGGCGGCGAAGGCCTCGTTGATTTCCACCACATCCATTTGTGGCAAAGTCATGCCAGCTTTTTTCAGTGCGGCGTGAATTGCGTAAGCCGGACCCAAGCCCATGCGCTCGGGCTCGTGGCCAGTAAAAGTCACGGAGCGAATTTTACCTAAAACTTTATAACCAGCGGCTTTCGCTTTATCAGCGCTCATCATTGCCAAAACCGTGGCGCCATCGGTGATTGGGCAAGCATTGCCCACGGTGACGGTGCCATTCACGCGATCAAAGTACGGTTTTAATTTAGCAAGTTGCTCCATTGTTTGACCTTTGCGGGGGCCAATATCCTCCTTCACAATCTGTTTGTAGGATGTCGGTATTCCCACAGGAACAATCTCTTGCGCGAGTTTGCCATTTTCTTGGGCCTGTACGGCCTTGCGGTGACTTTCGAGCGCAAACCTATCTTGCTCTTCCCGCGAGATGCGAAATTCTTTGGCCAGCAAATCGGCTGTTTGTCCCATATTCAATCCGCAAAAGGGATCGGTGAGACCTTCTTGAATGGCCACGATGGGATTCAAAAATTTTCCCAACGGCATTTTCGCCAGAGTGGCAATTTTTTGCATTGGAGTTTTGGCGCGCATCATCCGGCCAAAAAATTCCACCGCCTCAGGGCGATAGATGAGCGGCATGCCACTCATACTTTCCACTCCACCAACCATCATCACTTCCGCTTGACCGGAAGCGATGCGGAGCCAGCCTTGATAAATAGCTTCCATTCCCGAGGCGCAGTTGCGATGCACAGTATAGCCCGGAATCGACTTATGTAAGCCCGCTTGCATTCCCACTACCCGGGAAATATTCGCAGCGTCTTCAGGTGAGCCAACGTTACCCAAACAAACTTCATCTACCTTCACTCGCGCTTTGGCACCCACACCATCGGCAATTTCCAAACGTTCGAGTAGTTCCCGCATCGCTACGCGCCCCAATTCGTGCGCTCGCACTTTGGCGAACTCGGCGCCTGCTTTCACAAAAGGAGTTCGCACTCCGTCCACAATCACCACTTCCCGAAAGCCGTTCATATAGGGGTCTCCTTCTACTCGTAAATCGCCCTGATGGGCCTTGAATCCTTCAGCATTTTACCCCCGAAGCGGGCAAAATGGCGAAACAAATTCGCCACTTACGCAATGCAGCGCACCTCATCATCGCCGACGATCTTAGCGCGGTCACCGAGCGCTCAACCAGGTAGCGTGACCGAAGTCCGCACGGGCTGTGCCCAAAAACCGCACACACACCCCTCCCGCGATCGGTTTGCCGTCCCCTGACGAGCAAACTTTCTCTAAAAATAGAACTTATGAAAACACTCGCATTTCTTTTTATCGGTTCTCTGCTATTACTTTTTTCCGGATTGCTACTTTCTGAAGGCAAATCCCCCCAGTCACCAACAACGATCGTCGAAATAGTCGACGAAGTTGTCGTGGCTGATGGATCTGCGAAACTAGAGCCGGTCACCAAACCTTCCACGCCGCAAATACTTCGCACCCCACCCGAAACGCAAAAGCCATCGGCAGCCGTGGCGGCATTACAGCGGGAAGACCTGTGCGATTTAATGAGTCAGCTGAGCCGCGAAAGCATTGCCGAAAAGACTCACGCGCCCCAATTTTTACAGGCCATTGGCGCCAGTTCTGAACTTCAGCAACTATTTGCCGTTGGTGGGCCAATCTTTGGCAACTCTGAAAAAAACTTAGGCCAGACGGTTCCCGAAAAATTTTTCTTCGCCCTGCGCTTGGCCGGGATGTACGCCACCAATACCAACGCCAAACAGGATTTGCCCCGCGCGCGAAAAATCTTACTGGAACTGGAAAAAGAAGAGCCCGGCAATGCCGCCTTTCCCTTCTTTAGATTTTCGATTGAACAAAAAAGTGACGAATGGAAAGCGGACGTCAAACAAACACTGGAGACTATTCCGCAGAAATCCTACTTCAATACCTACCTTTTTGCGCTTCTTCAGGATCTAGAACCTTTGCGTTGGCGAAGTGCAACCTATCATTACTCGATTACCTCTTTCTACGACTACGCGAACTTACAGTTTTACTCTCCAGCTCAGGAGCTCATTGAATATGATGCAAAAAATAAAACAGAGTTTGGCAAAGCCCTCGGGGAACTTATGATGGCCGATCCCCTACGCGCCCGCCGTGGCCAGCACGTATGGGGGTTTTCCACGATTCAGTATGATTGGGGACGGGAGTTAAGTAGATCCGATCAACCCTACAGCAATCAATTGTCGCAAAAAATTGAAGGGTGGGAGGAAAACTTCCATTTTCCTTACCCACCCTATGTGGACCGGTCGCGGTGTAACGCCGAACCCTATGAAGAATACGTGCGCGACACCTTACGACTCTTGTAGCAAACTCGAGACAAACTCGAGCTTACTTGGTGCAAAGCAAGACTTCTTGAGCAGCTAACAATTGATAGTCAACTGCTGCATCCATTTTTACCGCCTCTAAAGCTTTGGCTGTCGCCAAATTCTTTTTGGCCATACATTTTTGGATCGAGCTTACTTCTTTTAGGCGCGTCTGTTTCCAAACGGGTCCCACAGCTTCCAATCCCAAGGGATAGATTTCGGCCTCACGCAGACGAAATTTTTCCTCTTCGGTTGCATCCGGCTTTTGAAACACTTCAATGTCCGGAGTGATTCCCACCATTTGGTTGGTACGTCCGGATGGCTGATAGAAGCGCTGGATCGTGCGGAACATAACGATCTTGTCGTTATAAAATCCGCGCGGAGCCTGCACAGTTCCTTTTCCGAACGAGCGTTCGCCCACGATCCAAGATCGTTGATGGTCTTGTAGCGCTCCCGACAACACCTCAGAGGCGCTGGCGGAACCGCTATCAATCAAAGTAACCACCGGCAGTTTGGTTTTCTGGAGTTCCCATGAAACTCCATCTTGGAATTCATTGGATTCCAAGTTTTTCACCTTTACGATCACTTTTTGCCCAAGAAATAGACCGCCGATGCAAATGGATTCTGCCAATAGGCCGCCACCATTCCCGCGCAAGTCCATTACCAGAGCGTCCACTCGTTGACTTTCCAACCATTCAATTTTTTCCGCGATCTGTACGCAGGCTTGGTTGTCCATAAAGCTGCGGAGGCGGATCACGCCCACGTTGAGACCGAAGTCCTTTACAACTTTGGCTTCAATGTTTGGCAGACTAATTTTCTGGCGAGTGATCGAAATGTCGTTTTCTTTTCCACCACGGAGGACGCGGATTACCACCGCACTTCCTTCCGGTCCGCGAATGTCTTTCACCACGTCAGCCAACTTCTTTTTCAATGCTATTTTACCGTCCACAGCCACAATCACGTCATTGGGCTTGATACCAGCTTTCATGGCCGGACTTCCTTCAATGGGGGCTTGCACGATGATTTTTCCGTTCATTTCCTGCAGAGTCGCGCCGATTCCCGTAAAACTTTGGTCGGCGTCATTCAGAGAATCTTGCAATTGTTCATAGGGCTCGATCCGCGCGTGGGCGTCCACAGCTTCGGTAAAGAATGCACTCACCGCAGCTCCGGCCGCTAGCGCATCTTTGCTGCGATCGATTTTGCCGAGCTCCACCGTGCGCTCAAAAAGTTTCGGAAAGTCGGCGGGCAATTTCCGCAATGCCAACGTTTCGGCGCGCAACAGTTTTCGTTTCGCTTCGGAGCGCAGAAATACGGTACGCACCGTATCTTGGTCACTGCTCACGTCAGCAATCACCTTGGCTAAAGAAAAGGCGCCAAAGTTTTGCACTTCTTCACCGACTCCAGCAGTTGGATTGTTAATTAATTTTTTGGGCACCAAAGTCAACGCTGGCTCAGCCATCGCCGCAACGGCATTAATGGCTGCCACACAGCCCATGAAATTTTTCTCACTGGCGGCGCAGGACTTAGCCTCAAGAATACCGAGATTCCGCGACACGATAGCCGTATTGAGATCAGTTCGGGTCCAATATTCTTCGGGGGTTCGCTTTTCGGCGTATGAGAGCGCGGGCACCAGAGTAAGGAGAAGGAGAAATGACTTCATGAACGTTCCTTTCAGTTTAAGGTGCGTTATTTTACCAAAGCGCACCACCAGTCTCAATCAAAATATAAATATATTTTATTTAATAAAATAAAAGAACCCCATGCCGGGGGGATGGCATGAGGTTCTAGGGAGGGC
>CAYZLH010000266.1:0-4482 GCA_964478795.1 uncultured Bdellovibrionales bacterium
CAAGTAAAAGCGAAATACCAACAACTGGCCAACAAGGGCCGTATCTAAAAATACTTTTTCCTCCGCGTCGCGATCGTTTATGATGGAAAGCGAATGCTTTCCCTTTTGCTATTATTACTTTTTTCCAGCGTCACGCCAGCGCAATCGCCAGGAGTGACCTGGCCAATTTCTGATATCCCTCGATTCTATATTCTTGGCGAAGGCAATTATCACTTCAGTATGGACGGCACGTATTTTTACACCAAAGAAAACTACGATGCCCTCGGCCAAGTAAATCAGCCCGCCCAAATGGAACATGTTCGTTACGGAAATATTCGCGTACACTCGGCCTTTGGATTTACGCCAAGAGTAAGCATATTTGCTCAAGCCGATGCGCGTGGATTGTTCATGGTCAACTCACGATTTAGCAATATTTCTGATGATGACAATTACGGCTTTGGCGATGCCGCTCTTGGTATTCGCTGGTTGCTCTACCGCAGTAGTTTTACTGATAAAGTCTACCCTACAGAATGGTCTCCAGAAACATGGCTGGCCATATTTGAAGGGTCCTGGGTTTTTCCGATGTACGATCGAGCGAAAACCAATGCACCTCCGCTGGGAAATCAAAGCAATGATTTTACGTTCATGGGTCGATTGGTCTGGTACGCCTTGGATTGGCTCGGTGTCAGTGGAAAATTGGGCTACACTCATCGCACCGCAGGATATGAAAATGGTATGCCGTGGGGATTGCGAGCAGATTTTAATTTTATGCAATCCCACCGTTGGCGATTCTGGTTGGACTATCATGCCTACGAACAAATCGGACAAGAAAGTGGTTTTGCCTTAAACCCGGAACAACCTGATCCATTTTCCGGCGGAAGCTATTTATTCAAAAGCGATGACCCCACACTTCGAATTGCGCAAATCGGACTGGGCTATTTAATTTCAAAGGAATGGGAATTGGCTGCCAGTCCGAACTTTACAACTTCCGGAGTGAACTCTGCCAAAGGCGTTGGTGGAACTATCGGCTTAGCTTGGCGTCCCTATCAAGTTCCAGAACTACGCTATGAGGAATTTCGCAAACAACAGTTAAAGAAGCTCGAACAAGAGCCATATGAGTTTCGGCAGCGAGCTGTAGTGAGTTATGGTATCCGCGCTACCGTGTTAAAAGTTAGCGCCAAAGGGAACTACCTAAAAATAGCCTATGGACAACAAGACGGATTAAAAGCCGGAGATTTATTTCAAATCTATTCCCCTGAAGACTTTTCCAATCAGAGCAAGCGACCGCTTGGTTTGGCGCGAATTGAAGTGGCTCGCGCCCGCGATTCCTTTTTACGTGTAGACCAAAGATACGATGCGAGCTTACGAGTGCGTCCGGGCTATGAAGTGCGCCATATCATTTTGGAAGAATAAGTAACTAAGTTCGTATTATTTTCGACTTGCAACTCCTCGCGCTCACCAATAACCTATGAATATGAAAAAGATTTATTCTCTATTGTTGTTGACGCTATTTCTTCCATCCTTAGCGCAAGCGAAAACCTTCGCTAACCAGTTCATCGAGTTTAATCTTCCCGATAAATGGGAATGCCAACTCGATGGGACAGAATGGGTTTGCCAAAGCACCGATGAACAGAAAAAACGAGATGCTATCATCGTGCTGGCCGCCAAAATCAAAAAAGCGGGAATGGATGAACTTCCTGTCTACAAAGCGCACCTAGAGAAACCACAAAACTATCAATCACTGAGCGGTGAGAACATCACTTCTGAGCCGAGATATGTAAAAGAGTTAGATATTTCTGGGAAACAGTGGATCGATTCTTTGCACCTCCAATCCGAAATCCCAGATTTCTACACTCGCTATTTAGCCACAGTGGAATCTGATCTTGGTATTCTCGTTACCTTCTCCGTAAGAAAAGATAAATACGAAGAGTACGCACCAGATATCGAAGCGATGGTAAAAACCCTGCGCGCATTTCGTAAGCCTGGCGATGTTAACCAGGGCGGCGGTGGCGCTGGAATCGGCGAAACAGAGAATCCACTTTTCCCTGCTGAGACTGGTGAAGGTGGAACTAAGAAAAAATCTGGCGGTGGAAATGAAAGTGCCGGAGCTGCCGCTCTGCTCCTTCTCCTCGCAGCCGGTGGGGTAGGATTCTTCCTCTGGAAAAAGAAGCAGAAGAAATAGATCTGCACGGCAAAACAAAAAACCAGCCTTCAACGGCTGGTTTTTTTTTGCTATTTTTCTCGATCGTTGCCGTGAACATGGGTAGATAAAAACTACTTTGCCTTCGTGAGCAACAAATCTCTTTCCCGCTTTAGCTCTTGCAGCACTTTCCACACATAGCCTTGAGTTTCCTTGAATGGAGGCACTCCCTTGTATTTCTGAACAGCTGCAGGGCCCGCGTTATAAGCCGCCAAGGCCAACTTTAGATCTCCCTGAAATTGGTTGATCATGGATCGAATGTATTTCGCTCCAGCCAAAATGTTCGCCCGTGGATTACGATGATCGAGAGCCTTTTTCTTGCCCAAGTCTTTTGCTGTGGCGGGCATTATCTGCATGAGGCCTTTCGCCCCCACTCGGGAAACAGCCTTATGATTAAAATTTGATTCCACTTTGATGATGGCTCGCAAAAGCGCCGGTTCCAATCGCTCTTTAGCAGCGGCCTCTTCCACGTATTCGTGGATATAATCCAATTGGATTTGTTTCTTTACATTTGCATTGGCCAGGGATGGGAAAGAAAAGGCCATCGTGGCCAAGAGACTGAAAGTCCTTTTCATAGTTAAATGCTAAGGTGTCGACGACAAATCTCAAAAGAAAAATCGGTTAGGATTTCTTTTTCTTCCGCTCAAAGGCCTGTAAATGGGATTTCTTGATATCCCCGAGGGCAACGATCAACCACCTATCCTTGTGAAACAGCTCCCTTGCCACCCGCCAAATGTCTAAACCCGTAACCTGATCGATCATATCGCAAATTTGCTCATCGCTTTTTTGGCTATCATAGAACAGCTCACTCTTGGCCAAGGAATACATCCGCGTCTCCATGGAATCACTGCCCATCCTCACCGCGCTCTTCACAGAATTCTTCGCGATCTGTAAATCCTTGTCATCAATCGGGGTGGCCTTTAACTTCTCCACCTGCTCGCGCATGAGGTGCATACAGTCACCCACTTGTTTGGGACTGGTAGCCACATACATCCCAAATAGGCCGGTATCCGTAAAGGGCGCCAAAGAAGAATAGACGGTATAGGCATAGCCCTTTTTCTCACGAATTTCTTGAAAGAGCGCCGAACTCATATTGCCGCCCAAAAATGCATTTAAAAGAAACGCCGCTAAACGATTTTTGTGTTGAATGGGATAACTTTCGCACGCGAGCGTAATATGAGCTTGATCCGTGTCTTTGCGGATAATATGGGTTCCGGAGTGAAATTTCGGACGAGTCAAACAACTCTTCGGCAGCGGGCGTTTTACCCCCTGAAAACCATCGAGCAATTTGTTAAGTTTTTTCACGACCACTTTGTGCTCTAAATCGCCGGCCATGGTGATCACGATATTTTTACTGTAGTAATGTTGCTGAAAATAGCCCTGCACATCTTCGCGGGTGAACGAACGCAAAACCTTCTCCGTACCTAAGATCGGCCGTCCAAGCGGATGTCCGCCGAAGGCTTTATCGAATAAAACTTCATGCACCCACTCTTCCGGACTCTCTTCCACCATGGCAAACTCTTGCAAAACCACCATTCGCTCCCGCTCTAATTCGGTGGGATCGAAACGGGAATCTTTTAAAATATCGGTGAGCAATTCTAGCGCAAAATCCATTTCTGGATGCGGCAAGGTGAGGTGAAAGCAGGTGTATTCCCTGGTAGTCATGGCATTGAAATCTCCGCCCACTAGATCCACATCGCGGGCGATATCGAGAGAGGTGCGCTTGCCGGTGCCCTTAAACATCATATGTTCGAGGAAGTGGGCCATGCCAGCTTGGGAGGGAGTTTCATGACGCGAGCCGCCTTTTACCCAAACTCCGATGGAAAGACTTTGAAAAGACTTGGCCTTTTCGGTAACCAAAACGGTGCCGTTATTTAGAATAGACCGTTCAAAGAATGCCTTAGTTTTGGCCATAGTAATATCTTAAGCGAAATTCCAAGTTTCGCCCCAAAAGAAAAAAGCCCTGAAGCAGAAATTCTGCCTCAGGGCCTTTTTACAGCCTCTAAAACTTATTTTTTCGGCGCATCTAGCAAGACTTTACGCGATAAGCGCATTTTGCCTTGGCGATCCACATCCAATACTTTTACATCGATTACGTCGCCTTCTTTGAGTACATCGGTCACCTGACGAAGACGCTCGTGAGCGATTTCCGAGATATGGAGCAAACCATCGTTTCCGGGAGTCACTTCTACGAAGGCACCGAAATCCATGATCTTCTTCACTTTACCCGTATAAACTTTTCCAACCTGTACTTCTTCGACAATGCTTTCGATAATCGACATCGCTTTTCTTGCGGCATCTAG
>CAYZLH010000267.1:0-4476 GCA_964478795.1 uncultured Bdellovibrionales bacterium
CGCCTGAAATTCTCCCTCTGCTCTCGCCCTTTCGAGCATTTCTCGATAAGGATAATCTTCAGCCTCTTTATCTAATTGCACAGACCCCGAGCTAATCGCCGAAAAAAGCACCACCGATGTACGAACGTCGAGCAAAATTACCTCCACCGCGCTAACGGCTTTAGCCTCAGTACGAAACAAGAAAGTTCGCCAGTCTGTTTGGGTTGTTGGGCGCATCACTAAAAGCAGATCGGCCTGAAGGAGAGCCGCGGCCCGGCGCAGTGTGAACAAATTAGCTTTTTCACCGATGAGTAACTGAGGCATTGGCGAAATTGCTTGTATTTGGGGGCCCCAAGAGTCCAACTGGAAAAACCTTTCGGAGCGAGGAGAAAGGATTCGCTGCTGATTATTTTCTGAAAAAAAGAGAATGGCCAAATGCATTTTCTGCGGAAGCTGAATTTTTGATTGCAAAAGTTTTTGAATGCTCTCTTCATCCATCTTTCCCTCGCTATCTAATAGGGAAGTGGTCAACGGCTCTCTATTTTTATAGTCAGCCAAATAGTCGGGGGAGGTATTTTTCTGTAGTGTGGAGCAGCCCGTAAAAACCAGCAACAAGAGACAAATTTTTTTCATTTCTATTCCTTTCGAGAAAATAAGGAACAAAATACTTTCTAAAACACATTGCCGAAGGGAAATGTCAAATGTGCGGAACAGAGCTCAAAAATAGCCCGCACATCGATTGCGCATTCAGCTGGAGAACTTTTCTCTTCTACCTGAAAAGAAGACGTATTAGGTATCGCCCCGTTTTTGCGAGTTGAGGTCACGGAATTTTTGTCTGATTGCCATTAGGGGATACAGCTTTTGAAATCTAGGTAAGGCAAAAACCGCAGTCTTGTTTGTCCCATCAGCACGAACTTCCTGGGAAAATCCCGCACGCACGAGTTCGTCAAAAGACGAAAACTCGAAGGGAATCTTTTGATTTTTGGCAGCGGCAGCTTTCTGAAACACCTCTTCCATATTCACCGAAAAGGTTTCACTGCCTTCAAGGGCAGAGGCGATATTGCCAAATTCATGAACAGCGGCAAGAATGGCCATGCCTTTTTCCGTAATTGGAATCTGCTTATCGGGTAACTTGCCATTTTCGTCATGACTGAAATACATGAACTTTTCCAATCGATCTACATCAAGTAAGTGTAGGTCCACTTGATCTTTGAGCTTCTCGATTTTCACGATTCCGCAATCGTGCAGAATATCAATAAAAACCTGAATTTTGGAAAGTTGAATACTGAATATCTGGGATCCGTAGAATTGCACCCATCCAGCCTTGATCTTCGACGTGCCTTCTTGGGTTTTTTCTAAATTTCGCGTTGATGCCAGCAACAGGGCGCAGCACAGCTTGTGTTGGTCATTGGCCGTGAGAAATTCATGCACCTTTGTGGTTCGACCAGAATCGTCTTTGGCATAGGCCATGGACGCACTTTCTAGCTCTCTCACTCGATTGTTAGTAGATCGCAATCGCTTCACAAGAGTTTGCACCAAGGATTTCATCCAGGAGGGTTGGGCAGCTAAAAATTCATCGAATTTCCCTCGGGGAATTTCCACGATATCGCAAGGCTGCAAGGCCTCCACCGATGCGGAGCGCGGTTGATTATCGAGGAAGCTCATCTCACCCACTACTTCGCCTGAGTGCACGACTCCCAACTCAATGAAGCCGGATCCTTTTCGCTTAAAAAGACGAAGGGTGCCTGACTGCACCCAATACATCGAGTTAGAGATATCACCCTCATTCATGAGGGCATCACCTTTTTTTAAATGCTTAATCGAGACCATTTTGCTTCCTTGCTAGCCAGTCTCTCTAATCTAGGATTTTTTAAACTGCCATTTCGGGCACGTTTCCTTCCACGATTAGAGGAGCAGCTGTGGCTTTCTTAATTTCTTCCACACTCACTCCAGGCGCTCTCTCGAGCAAACGAAACCCTTTGCTGCGCTCTAATTCTAAGACCGCGAGTTCCGTAACCACTGTGCTCACACAGTGAATTCCCGTCAGAGGCAGGGTGCACTCAGGAAGAATTTTTGATTCTCCCTCTTTGGATACGTGTTGCATCGCGATCACAATTTTTCGCGACCCAGCTACCAAATCCATGGCGCCACCCATTCCCTTAACCATTTTACCGGGGATCATCCAGTTGGCCAAGTTACCTTTCACGTCTACTTGCATTGCCCCGAGCACACACAGATCTATGTGACCACCGCGGATCATGGCGAAGGAATCCGCCGAGGAAAAATAACTGGAACCAGGTATTTCCGTGACCGTTTGTTTTCCGGCATTGATCAAATCGGCATCCACTTCACTTTCCCGTGGAAAGGGACCGATTCCCAGCAAACCGTTTTCACTTTGCAGCACTACTGTCATGCCTTTGGGAATGTAGTTCGCCACTAAGGTAGGAATTCCAATCCCCAGATTCACGAACATTCCATCTTTCAATTCTTTCGCGATTCGCGCTGCGATTTGTTCTCTAGAAAGTGCCATACTTATTCCTTTCTTACCGTGCGCTGTTCAATGCGTTTTTCAAATGTGCCCTTCACCAAACGTTTTACGTAAACCGCTGGTGTCTGAATTTGATCGGGATCTAGCGATCCGGCCGGCACAATCTCTTCCACTTCCGCAATACAGATTTTACCGGCGGTGGCCATCACGGGATTAAAGTTACGCGCGGTCTTGCGATACACCAGATTCCCCAACGTATCGGCCTTCCAGGCTTTCACGAAGGCAAAGTCCCCGGTGATTGCTTGCTCCAACACATATTCACGACCATTGAATTGACGAGTCTCTTTCCCCTTAGCTACGAGCGTGCCCGCTCCAGTAGGTGTAAAGAAGGCGGGAATCCCAGCTCCACCGGCCCGGCAACGTTCGGCCAGTGTTCCCTGCGGACACAACTCCACTTCTAATTCTCCAGAAAGGAGCAGTTTCTCAAAGGTGGCGTTTTCTCCCACATAGGAAGAAATCATCTTTTTGACCTGCTTCTTTTTGAACAGCAGGCCAATTCCGTAATCATCCACCCCGGCATTGTTCGACACACAAGTTAAACCGCTTGTGCCCTTTTCCACTAATGCCTTGATCAGATTTTCGGGAATTCCACACAGGCCAAACCCCCCGAGGAGAATGGTACTGCCATCTTGCACATCGGCCACGGCTTCCATGGCGCTCGAATAAATTTTTACAGCCATTGATACCCCCTAGATTTTTTCAACCACCATGGCGATTCCCTCACCGCCACCGATGCAGAGTGAGCCCATGCCATGTTTTGCGCCACGAGCCTGCATGGCGTGCAAGAGCGTAACCATGATTCGGGCGCCCGAAGCCCCAATGGGGTGACCCAAGGAAATTCCGCCGCCGTTCACGTTTAATTTGGCTTCAGGAATTTCCAGACCTTTGGCTGCCGCTAACGCTACCACAGCAAAAGCCTCGTTTACTTCCCACAAATCAATGTCACCTTGTTTGAGATTTGCTTTATTTAAGGCTTTTCTCATGGCTTCCACGGGAGCAGTAGTGAACCACTCTGGCGCCTGGGAGTGCACAGCACAGCTCACAATTCTCGCCATCGGGGTGAGGCCATGTTTCTTGGCGAATTCGGCACTGGTCACTAAAAGGGCTGCTGCACCGTCGTTAATGGTGGAAGCGTTGGCGGCGGTGATGGTGCCGTCTTTTTCAAAGGCGGGCTTCAAGGCAGACATTTTCGCAAAGTCTGCTTTGCCTGGACCTTCGTCGGTATCGAACAGCACGGGATCACCTTTGCGCTGAGGCACAGGAAAAGGGGTGATTTCATTTTTGAAAGCCCCAGTTTTGATCGCATTTTGGGCGCGCTCGAAGCTTTGCTTAGAAAATCGATCTTGTTCCTCGCGGGTGAATTTATATTCTTTCACACATTTTTCGGCGGCCGAGCCCATATGGAAATTATTGTAGGGATCCCACAATCCATCGCTCACCATCGAATCCAAAATCTTTTTCTCGCCCATGCGAAATCCCGTGCGGGCTTCGGGCATGATGTACGGGGCCAAACTCATGTTCTCCATACCACCGGCCACTACGCATTCGCTCTCGCCCGTGAGAATGGCATTGCGAGCCAAATTCAGGGCCTGCATTCCAGATCCACAAACCTTATTTACTGTGGTGGCTCCGGCACTGTGAGGAATCCCAGCATAAATCATTGCTTGGCGGGCTGGGGCTTGACCCATTCCGGCCGAAAGCACGTTACCCATGAACACTTGGTCCACTAATTTTGGATCCAATTTCGCTTTTTCTAAGGCAGCTTTAATGGCCTGAGCTCCCAATTTAGGCGCAGGCACTGAGGATAAAGAACCCATAAACCCACCCAAGGCGGTGCGGGCAGCCGATACGATCACTACTTCTTTGCTCATAATAACTCCTTACTCAAAGCGTCAATTTGCGAACTAGGCAATCCAGAGATAGAGTCGTTTATCCCCGGTTTTCCAGGG
>CAYZLH010000268.1:0-1121 GCA_964478795.1 uncultured Bdellovibrionales bacterium
GTTTTCGAAAGTAGCGGATCTACAGCCTCAGCAACCTGTTCCGGCTTCCCCAACGCCCGTGCCGGCACGATTTCTTGCACTCGTTCTAGATAATGAGAGCGCTTCCAAAATTTTTTCGTTCGCTCAGTGGCGATAATTCCGGGACGAATTATGTTCGAAAAAATATTATCGGCACCGTAATCCACTGCGAGATTCAATATTAATCCTTCGATCGCCGATTTGCTGGCGCAATAGAGAGGGAATCGACTCGTACCTTGAGCAACTGAAAGCGATGAAACAAAAACGATTCGACCAAACTTTCGTTTGACCATGCCAGGAAGCAATCTTTGCAATAGGCGCAAGTTACCTGTCACATTGGTTGCCAAATACTCTTCCATTTCATCTACTTCCCACTCGTGAAACTTGCGTAACTTTGCATTACGGGAAGCTGCATTCAACACGATCGCGTCGAACTCGCCTTCTACATTTTTGATCGAACTTGGATCTTGCAGATCGTAAACGATGCCAGAGACATCTTTATTTTTACCATAATCAGCCAGAGTCTTCTTCAACTTATCCGCCGTCGACGCTGTGACGGTAATAGAATCCCCCGCTTGCAATCTTCTCTCCACGATCGCTTTAGCAATATCGGAAGATCCTCCTGTCACGAGAATTTTCATTTCGCCCCCAACTTGGTAATCGTTTTGGCTATCGCGGCAACTGTCGAAAAGTTTTCTTCGGTTACTACATCTGCTGGAATCTTTATGGAAAATTCCGATTCGAATGCGGAAACAGACAAAACGACAAACAAACTGTCATAGCCATGATCGGCCAAATTTTCATCTGCCTCGCTGGGCAAGGATGGCAATCCGATCGTTTCTAGGCACCGCAATATTCTATCGTTCACGAGAAAAGTATTTCATGAAATGGAGCGACTAGGTAAGAGAAATTAGAGTTTTTTTCCTGAGAGTTTTGCCAGCTCAGCACGCTTTAATTTGCCGTTTTCACTTTTCGGCAGAGCATTAATCAAAATGAATTCCGTGGGAATTTTATGACCTGAGAGAACCTTTTTTAGTTCGGCAAGAATCTCGCTCTTCGCTGGTGGATTTCCCACCAAATAGGCCGTGATCTTCGCACCGTGT
>CAYZLH010000268.1:1131-4451 GCA_964478795.1 uncultured Bdellovibrionales bacterium
GAGGTGTACATCTTCCCGGCAAATTCGCCAATGCGAAATCAATTTCTAAAGGACTGGTCCGTTCACCACCAATATTAAATTGATCGTCTTTTCGACCCAAAATACACACCAATCCATTTTCCTCGATCTTTACTAAATCACCGGAACGTAACCAGCCATCAATGATTTTTCCTTCACTTCCCCCCACATAGCCCAGCATCACTTGTTTGCCGCGCAAAACCAGTTCACCGTCTGCCTCGGTTTTCACTTCGAGATGTTTTACGGGATACCCCACGGTACCCTCGGCAAAAAAGCGAGGATCCTCAGAAGAAAAACTCAATACTCGTGGTGAGGCCTCGGTGAGCCCATAATTATTAAAGATTTTCGCGGCAGGAAAAGTTTCCCGGAGTTTTTTCCGTAGCTGCAATGACAACGCCGCTCCAGCCGATACTACGTGTGTGACCTTCGGATTCTTTTTCCCCTGCGCCAGTCGCACTAAGGTTTCCCAATGCGAGGGAACACCACTCCACATTCCTTCGGCCTCACCCTTCATAAAAGGTTCGCGAATATCTAATATTTTTTCATACAAAGTAGTTGGAACCTGACAATGAAGTGCCGGCAGCAAATGCCCCAAAAAACCGAAGGAATACGAAAGCGACAGGAATAATCCTTGGGTGGTCGCGCTGGAAAAATCTAATGATTCCTCCACTGCTTCACGATTGGCTAGAATATTTTCTTCAGAAAGTTGCACCGCCTTCGGTGCTCCCGTGGATCCCGAGGTAAAGAGAATCAATCGCGTATCGGGATGAACACTTTGGGTTAGTATTTTTTTGCGAGATTCCCGCTCCGCCTCCGACATTCCTGCTCCAACCAAAACGAAAGGAACTCCTTGCTTTAAATAAGCCAGTGATCGGACAGCAAAAGCGATAGATTGTTCGGCGACCAAGAACTCCAGAGGCACGAGTGTCTCTCTGGTCATCGCCTTTTCTAAATCAGAAAACGTTATTGAGGTATTACCCTGCCTTAAGGCAATTTTTGGCGAAGAGGAAAAGAGAAACATAAGAAATTGTCGCGCCTGAGCCCAGCGTTTGCCAAACACTTTAGCAGGTAGGATTTTCTAAAACTTCTCTGGGGGTTCGGTGTTACCATCGAATCCATGAAAGTTCTCACACCGAAATTTCGAATCCAAATTGAAGGTGCTGCCACCGTATTTCCCCAAAATGCCGTGGTCACTAATTTTGATCTTTTAAAAAATCACCCAGAGTCAAAGGACAAACCTGATGCGCTTTTGCAGGAGTTAGCGGAACGAATCCATCGTGCCTACGGTTTCCGTTCGCGCCACATGATTCGCAAGCCATGGATCAATTCTGCGCCCACCGAACACGAGGAAAATTCAGAAACACTTTGCACAGAAGCGGTGAAAATGATTTTGGCCAAAAAACCCAAGTATCAGCCGGACGCTTTTTTGTTGGGCACCACCACCACTCGTCGGTATACGGGATCCCAAGCCACTTCCGTTTTGGGCAAATTTTCGCTAGAAGCTCCCGCCTATGAGCTGAAGGCCGGTTGCTCCACGTCATTGGCGTCGCTTCATTTGGCCTTTCTGCTGATGCACCAATACGATCGAGTATTGGTGGCCTGTGCCGAAACCCTTTCGAAAGTTGTTCATCCTGATGTTCGCGAAACTTGGTTTGGTTTAGGCGATGGGGGCGCAGCCCTCGCCCTTCGCCGAGTAAAATCCGGCGGCGACTTTTTCATCGAGCGTCAGCTTTATTCCACCGATGGACGTTATGTGGACCTCTATACTACACCAGGGAATCTGCCCCCTCACCCAGACACCTTAAAAAGATCGGACTTTGCGTTGGTTGGCGATGCCGGCGAGCTAAAAGAACGCGCCAAAGTTCGCTATCTAGCAATGATTCGTAAAATGCTTTCAAAAAAAGAATTAAAATCTGTTCAGTGGATCATTCCTCATCAAGTGAATCTTCTTTTGAACGACGAGGTCGTGAAAGAAACGGGCATGTCGGGAGAAATCCTTTGGGACTCCGATCAAATTGGCAATATCGGCGGCTCCTCGATTCTCTATACGCTCAGCAAAGCGATTCAAGAAAAGCGCTTTCGCAAAGGCGATCGAATTTTTTTCATGAGCGTTGGCGGAGGCTTGTCGTTCGCTTCGCAGCTGTGGAAAAAAATCTAGTTGCCTGTTTCTAGCTGTCTGCCTTTAGCTTTCTGATTTTAGTTTGCCATCGTGCATTTCATAGCGAGAACGCACTCGATTTACCAAGCTATGATCGTGAGTGGAAAAAAGAAAAGTTACTTTCCTGCTCTGATTCAATTCTTCAAAAAGCTCGATCAACTGTTGGGCTGTCTTCGAATCCAAATTTGCCGTGGGTTCATCGGCCAAAATAAGATCGGGATTGGTGGCCAAGGCTCTAGCCACCGCCACGCGTTGCTGCTGACCTCCCGAGAGTTCCGTTGGATAACGATTTGCTTTATCGGATAAACCCACCGCCCGCAAACTTTCCAAGGCTTTTTCGCGTGCCGTTTTGGCTTTTTCACCGCGAATAATGCAGGTGTATTCCGCATTTTCCACGGCGGTAAGCACTGGAAACAAATTGTAGCTTTGAAAAATAAAACCAAGGTGATCACGGCGAAATCGACATAAATCGGCAGTCTTCAATTCGTTCACCAAAACTCCACTGATTCGCACCACCCCCTCAGTTGGTAAATCCAAACCAGCAGCTAAATTTAACACGGTAGATTTCCCCGATCCGCTCGGCCCCATGAGCGCAGCGAAATCACCTCGGCGAATCGTAAAGCTGACTTGATCCACAGCCTTAACAGGTGGAGCCCCGGGGAAAGTACGCACCACATTTTCAAACACTAAAACTTCCGATGCGCCTGCAGCATTTGCCATGGGAAAATTCTAAAGCAGTAGAAAAACTTGTAAAGCGATTTTCTTTTCCCCTACCCCGACCTATACTTTTATGGCATGAAACTCCTCCTTAGAATTGCTGTTCGCAATTTGTTTCGTAATTTTCGCCGCTCAGCTATTACGATGCTCACCATCGCTTTCGGTTTGGCGGTGATTTTGTGGTTACAGTGCGTGCTGGAGGGACGGAATCGGCACATCATCGAATCGATCACCACAACCTATACGGGTAACTTACAAATCTTTCATAAAGACTATTTAAAGGATCGCCTGATCAATTTATGGTTTCCCGCCAAAGAATTTGCAAATCTTCCAGAGGGAGTTGTGGCAGCCAAACGAGTGCATCTACCAGCCCTGATTTCGAGTGGCGAACAGTCAGTGCCCATCTTGCTTGAGGGCGTTGAGCCCG
>CAYZLH010000269.1:0-4434 GCA_964478795.1 uncultured Bdellovibrionales bacterium
TAGATTATTTAGTATTTTATTTGTCCAGGATAAATTGAGCAAATCTTTTGGATTCTCATTGGCTTGAAATAAATTACCAAAACCAGCCTCCGATGGTTTCGGAGCATTAGGACTCTTTCCGGAACCAACCTCATAGGTATTTTCCGCGGTGCTGGCTTTGGCCAGAGCGGCAATCTCCTCATTTGTTAAGCCGAGTTTTCCAGCCACAGCATTTGCGCTTAGCGGAGTAGCTTTCCCCATAGCCTCATTCACTTGGGTGCTCGATATTCCTTTTTTTGCACCAGCTAAAATATTGCCAAGAGAATTCCCGCCCTCAAGTCGGCGAATTAATTCATCGGCCCCCATGCCGCTTTTCTTTTTAAAATCATCGATAATCGACTGAGCTTTACTATTCGATTTGAACAGAGAAGGGTCTATTTTTATGCCACTGGCAATACCGGTCGATCCGCCAGCCAGTGGATTGCCATTTTCATCGGCAATCCCCGTACGATCCCCGCTCCCCAACCCGCCATACTGCACTCCCTCTTGCGGTTTCAACGACCCAAGATTCTGGCCATAGACTCCGGCAATTGCCGCATTTTTTTCCATCTTTTGCGCCGCTAGCAAAGCGGCAACTCCGGCAGCCACGAGCGCGGCTCCGGCAGCAATCAAAGCGCCATTTTTTGGCGTAGAGCTCATGCCATTAAGAATCATCGTTGAGCCCAAGGTTATCGCGAGAATTCCAAGCATTCTCGATTGTTGTGCTTTTTGGAGATTTTCTCTTTGCGTTTCCAATTGGGAATCTTGCTGGTTAGCCCAAGTATTTGCCGGAACCAAAGCAATCAGAATTGAAAATATTAGAGGAAAAGCTATGAACTGCTGGATTCGTTTGCTTATGATATATTCCATAGGAATAGTTTAACATCTGTTATCCGCTTTTGATGCGCAATTGGTAACAAAAAACTATTTACACGAACGCGTGACTTATCTTGATCCAATCTTAAAAATAATTTGCACTTTTAAATCTGGAGATACGAATATTAAATCTCCATTAAGCGTATAGATTCAGGAGCTCGTAGAGTAATGGTTAAACGAAAGAAGTCCAAGGCGTCTAAGCAGGGTGAGTTGGAATATGAAGAAATGCGTATTCACGGCACGAAATGCAACGAGTACGTAGGCAGGGCGCAATATCGAAAAGCTTTTTTAGTGGCAAAGGACGCAATTCAAAAATACCCCAACAACAGATTCGCCATGTACAAATATGCCGTGATGTTGGGCGATTCCGGCGAGTGGGCATCTAAGGCTCAGCAGGAAAAAAATCGTATCAAAGCAGCGAAACTCTTTCGCAAACTTTTACGACGCACTCGGGGAATCGGTGACAGATTTACCACAGCGATGAAAAATGAGTATTTTTGGTTTTCCAAGCAACCCCTGAAACAATATCGGCTAGGTGAAGAATATTTACCGATTTTGGGAAAGTCTTCCTGTTATTCCATGGGGGTAGGAGCTGTTTCCTATGCGAAAAAACTTTACGCGCGCAATCGCCCCCGGCAAGCCAAAGAATGGGCGAAGAAGGCCGTTAAAGCCTGGCAGCAATATTTTACCGTAGTGCCTAGCTATTACAATTCTCACGTTTGGCACGCCAAAGCCCTCGGTCTATTGGGAGATATTCAAGGCATGGAGCAGGCTTTAAAAAAGGCCGCGAAATTGGCAAAACGTCCGCTCTCCTATCGCGAGTTCGTGGAAACTCGTGAGGATGTCTACAAAATCCTCGGACTGCCGTTAAAAAAAATGAAGAAAAGCCGCTAAAACTCAGCGCGGGAAAAACCACACCCTCCGTCGTATGATTACTGACCCAAATACTCACTACGCAAGTGATGATATTCACGCTTAAAGGCCGCTACGTTTTTCGGCGTGCCTTCCACGCGAAAATCGGCGGATTCCCAGTATCGATCGGCATCGCTTTGGATATCGATATCCACATTCATCAAATCAGCCAACTCCATCAAGGAATCAAAAAGTTCGCCTGGCTGGTGACCTTCAATTCTGAGGGATGCCTCATAAATGGCTAAGGTTGGCTTGGAACTTGGGGCCGAAACAGCCACTTGGCTGGCCAAGATAAGGGCAAAAATCGAAAGGAGAAATAACTTCATAAACGCCTTTTCTTCCCCCACAAACGAGGCCTAATGTACTAAAATATACTACTTTGGTCAAGAATTACCGACATTTACAGTGGATCATAAGTACCTATAATTACTAACTTTATTTTGACTTCCAATAGCCAGGAATGCTCTCAGCCGAAAATTCCGACATTTGCGGGGACGTGCGGCGTGGCTTTTGTAAGTCCACCGTACTTAGGCCCGTACTTAGGACCGGAATCCTTTCGGAACTGCCATGTGAATACGGCTCCATCCCACTGTTATAGTTACAAAGCCAACACTTATTCGCCGACCCTTTACCGCTCGCAAAACCAAACTTACCCGAATATTTTCGCCCATCATCGCATTCAGCTCGGGCATAAAAAATCAGATACTCGCTCGCCTCTTCGATGGTAAGCAAAAGCTTTGAAAGCTGAATCGCTTTCAATTTTCCAGGAAAGGGCGTCTCTATTTTTTCGCCTCTGAACCCATTACAGTAGTTATAGAACAATCGTCTTGCCGCTTCTTCAGCATCCGCCTGCCCGCAATAAGGATGGGCACCCGAGGGCGCTTCCTTCAATTTTTCAACCTCAACTTGCCGCAATCGTGCGCCTCCGTATGAGCCCTCACAAGAATGCTTCATTTCTTCCCATTGATAGGGCCACGGTTGGTCTCCATTTGGATCAAAAACTACCGCTGTGGTGACGGATGGAACTGAAACGGGATTCGTTGGAGCATCGTTGGCGGCGAAGCTCCCGCGATTGATAGGAGCTAACTTACCCTGTGGCTCCACTGTTTCATCCTGGCTGGTTAGGACTTCATCTCTTTCCTTCAATTGCCCGGCGACGGCACGAAACTCTTGCTCGCTTTCGGTAGCGCTGCGATTACGATCTCGATAGACTTGCTCAGGAGAGAGTTTGCCATTCAGAACTAAATGGGCTTGAACCTCCCGAATCACGATGGCACCACGATTATCCGGTGGACTCAATATATAGAGGTTAGAGTCCATTACTAGCTCATGCTCTTCTGCTTGATACTTTTCCACCGACCAGCCGCCAAGATCTGGTCCAGCTAGACTCAGATACCCGGCCATAAATAGATAAAAAGCTAACCACATACCACCCCCACCTAGATTCTTTATCGCCCCTATTTCTCTCCCGCTGCACAGCCCTTTCACAGCTGTCAAAATTCCTCCCCATGTCTCCGCGCGGATACAGGCTGCTAAGTGCCGATTTTTCCTCAACTCTATTTTGGCACCGGGTATGCAGCTATGTTTGGCAAGAAGGGTTTTTGATTTATGAAGCAATTCAGATTCAACAAAGGAAAGGTAGCAATCTTACTCTCTACCTCTGTGCTGTTGGGAATGAGTTCACCCCAAACAGAAACTGTTGTGCTGGGAATTACCGCACCTTCTATTTATTTGGCTGATTTAACTTTAAAAACCGCGGCGAAAAAATTCGCCCTGAGTAAGGAAGAGAAAGATTTTGTAAAAATTGCCCAAAAAACTCCCCAGACCCTGAATACCCTAAATCCCTAGTTACCCCTAAGCCCTAGTCCCTTAAGAGGCCTGCTTTCTTCCTCCCCCCCCGGAAAGCAGGCCTCAACTTTTTTAGACGTTGCCTAAATTTCCGAGCTGGGCAAATCCAAAACGTTCACTTGTTTCCCGCCGATATTCGGAGACAGGACTAAGCCGTCTTAAGGCAAAGCATTGATTCTATTTTTGAGGTTCACATGTACCGATTGAATCGATATGCTATCCCCGAAGGCCGTATTGGGCGGCTGTGAAAGTGCTAATCCGGCACAAAGTGCATTGGAACTAATATTCTGAGTTTGAATAGAAAAATCCGTGGCGCATCCTTGTCGCAAAGAATCTGAGCCGCCACCGCCCGCCCCAGAACCATCGGGGGCATTGAGGGCAGTAACACCAATTGAATTGATTTCTGGATGAGAAGTATAGTTCGCGAGCGTTAAACCGATTCCACTCAAATCGTTATAATGAATCGACGACTGCTGTGTGGAATAATTAGAATGAGTCGTAAATCGATATGACTCAAAATTGTTGTTTGTCAAATATCCGGTGCGCGTTTGCCACATTTGAAATTTTTCCGTGCTAGGCGTGACTCGCAATAATACCGCTTTGCTAAGATCTTGGCCGGTCTTTAGATTTCCATTATCGTGGAGATAAGAATCAACATATTTCACGCTAGTGGTGTTGTCATAAAAAACCACAATTTTAAAGGAAGTGCTGGTAAAGTTTTTTACTTTGTAGGAATACAATCGCTGATTTTCGCAGTCAAATTCAAACTTCACAGTCTCA
>CAYZLH010000270.1:0-4418 GCA_964478795.1 uncultured Bdellovibrionales bacterium
GTCTTTGCTGTCGATCAAAACGTAACCGTAATGAACAGTATCCGGATTGAGATTCCAAGCGAGGTGATAGCACTCTCCACTGGAAACGTAGGGCACAAGGGCCGAATCAATGCCTTCCGCGGCTTTGAATTCCTCGGCAATGGCCAACATCTTCTCCGCGCACATGGCGCCGGCGCAGGGCTCTTCCATTTTTTCGGCGGAAGCTAGGGGGGAGAGGGCTAACATCAATAGAATGAATGGGGTCTTGTTCATGTGGCGCAATCTGTCATGCTGAAATGCGCTTCGTCAATAGGGAAAAATTACAAATCGCCCGTGATAAAATTGATAATGATTCTCATTTTCCTTGATTCCGCTCTTTGATTGCGGCAATCTCTCGTTATCCCAACCCCTGGGACCTAAAATGTGTGTGTAGGGGAGGCAAAGAGTTAAATTTTTTGCCTCCCTTATTTTTTTGCACTTTCGCCTGAGAAGCCACCAATAACGCTTTCCGGCGATTTTCGATTGCAGCTACACTGGCCCCCATGGATCTTTTCCGCAAACAAGAAAAGCAAGAAGTCCCCTTAGCTGAACGGATGCGGCCGCAGAGCCTCGCCGAAGTCATTGGCCAGGAACACCTGATCGGAGAGGGGAAAGCCCTTAGTAGTTTTGCCCAATTACCCAGTTTGATTTTGTGGGGGCCGCCCGGTGTAGGAAAAACTACCATCGCCAAATTGTTAGCGAAAGATCGACCATTTTTTCAAATCTCGGCCGTACTTGATGGGGTCGGAGAATTAAGAAAGGTCATCGAATCGCTATGGCGAGAAACTCGGAAGGCCGTGCTTTTCGTGGACGAAATCCATCGCTGGAACAAAGCCCAACAAGATTCGCTTTTACCCTATTTGGAAGATGGCACTTTTACGTTGATTGGCGCCACCACGGAGAATCCCTCGTTCTCCCTCATCGCGCCCTTACTTTCGCGCGCGAAAGTTTTCACCCTTAAATCGCTCGACACGGAATCTTTACGAAAAATTCTCCGGCAAGCATTAACGGATCGCGAGCGAGGCCTGGGCGCAAAATTTATTTCGCTAGAGCCGGAAGCTGAAGAATTTTTGCTTGCCGATGCCAGTGGTGATGCCCGCAAAGCATTAAATACTCTGGAAATCGCGGCCTCGCTCCATAGTAAAATCACTTTGGCCCATCTGCAGGCAATCCTCCAGAAGCGCTCCTACCGCTACGACAAAATGGGCGATCAGCATTATGATTTAATCTCGGCCTTTATCAAAAGCATGCGGGGTTCTGACGTGGATGCCGCGATCTATTACTTGGCGCGCATGCTTGAGGCGGGAGAAGATCCCAAATTTCTTGCCCGACGAATTGTGATTTTTGCTTCCGAAGATGTGGGCCTGGCTGATCCGCGCGCGTTGCCATTGGCTGTAGCTGCTGCCGAGGCCTATGACCGCGTGGGCGCCGCCGAAGGCTGGATTCCGCTCGCCCATATCGTGGCCTACCTCGCTTTAGCGCCGAAAAGTAACTCCGCCTATATGGCCTATAAGTCGGCGAAGGAGGCCGTAGAAAAGTATGGTGACGCTCCGGTGCCCCTGCACTTACGAAATGCTTCCACCAAATTGCTTGGCGAGTTGGGCTACGGGGCGGGTTATCAATATGCCCACGACCAAAAGGTGACTCATCGCCATTTGCCAGAGGAAGTTAGGGAAAAATTTTATCAACCGAGCAAAAATGGATTTGAGAAACTTTTGCAGGAGCGGCAATGAAAAAAATTTTCTGGGTACTCTTTGTTTTGTTTTCCTGTGCCCGCGCGCCGCTGGAAGATCCCACGAAGGCGTTTCGTCTGACCACCGCCCCCGAACTGGTGGATTCCTATGATTTCACGACCTTTCAAGAGGCTTTGACTCGCACCTTGGTAGCCTATCCGAATAGTGCCACCATTCCGGCGGAATTTACTTTTGGCGAGCGAAAAGTTGCGAAAGAAGATTACCGTTTGGCCTTAGAGTTTTTGCGATCAGCCAGGGACTTCGCTTCCTTGCACGCTATGATCATAGAAAATTTCGAATTTTATGAAGTGTATGGCAACGATGAGGGTTGGGGTCGAGTTTTTTCCACCGGATATTACGATCCCCTTATTTTTGGCAGCAAAAAGAAAACAGAAAAATTCACGCAGCCGCTCTACAAAACTCCGCCGGATTTGGTGAGCGTAGATTTGGTGGCCTATGCCGAGGCATTTCCCGATAATACGGCTATTCAGACGATCCGTTCCGAGCAAAAATCGCTTAAACCCCAATGGCGCGGGCGATTTATCGCGGAAGAAAAACGAGTTGTGCCGTTTTATCCTCGGGCCGAAATGAATGCGGCCTTGAGCGGCAAAAAGTTGGAGTTAGCATGGGTAGATCCGGTGGATGCCTCCTTCCTGCAGATTCAAGGCTCGGGTGTGATCGAGTTTCCTTCCGGGGAAAAAATGCGTGTGGGTTATGAATCCCAGAATGGGCACAAATACGAAGCGCTCGGAAAATTTCTCTATCATTCGATTCCGAAAGAGCAAATGAGCATGCAGCGAATTCGGCAGTATCTCAATCAACTTTCACCAGAAGAGCGAGAGGCTGTGCTCCATAAAAATCCTTCCTTTGTGTTTTTTCAGGAGTTGAAGGGACTCTCGCTCACGTTCTCTGGGGCCGAAGTAACTCCGCAGCGGACAATTGCCAGCGATCAATTTTTGTTTCCCAAGGGCACACTAAATTTTTTGCAGATGGAACTCCCCGTGTTCGCCGATGAACAGGCCTTTGAGCCCGCCAGCTGGGAAGCGAGACCACGCTGGGTTTTTGACCAAGACACCGGCGGCGCCATTCGCGGTGGCGGGCGAATTGATTTGTACATGGGACAAGGGCCGGTACCCGAACGTCATGCCGGTGTGATGAAACGATCGGGATCCATGTGGGTGGTGGCACCAAAGGAAACTTTGTTGCAGAAACTAAGGGAGGGTAAATGATCTGGATCCTATTATTCTGTGCCTGGGCTGAAGCTCGAGTAGACGCCCGATATCTCTCCTTTATTGGAGTAATTAATATTACCGACCGGGTGATGGGCAAAGTGACCGATGAAGATCCGCAAAAACTCTATGCACTTCTGAATGTGGAAGAACGTGAGGAAAGTGGAAGAGTCGCCAAAAAGATCGAGCTGGCGGATAAAAAGCTTACGATTATTTGCACCAAACAAGAGCCGCCAATTTGTTCCATCCTAATCAAGGTGAGTTCTCAAGGTATTGTTTCGCCCTCTAAAGGAATCATTCGCTTTGTGGCCCTGGGGCAAGAGGGACAAAATTTACGGGCCAAATTCTTTCCCAATCAAAGAGACGGTAGCTTCCTTTACACGACGGAAGATCAGTCCGTACGAATTGCAATTGATGATGGCGCTTTCATCGCGGAATACAAAAAGCCCTAAGACTTTAGATTTTTTCGGCACGCTGGCGGAGGTCGGCGGCGTCGAGGGCTAGGCCCTTTTTCTCATAGAAATCTGCCAAACGTTGTAGTCGTTCTTTTTCTTTTGCTCTCATCATTGGGCGTGCTTGGGCAAAGTTTTTCGTATTTTCTTCGTCTTGTAGATTTTGATAAACCATTAGCAATTGGTCGTAGTTTTCTAAATCATAGGGGAAGGAATCATAATAGCTCTCCAAATACGGGCGAGCTTCCGTCCACTTTTTCTCCGCAGCAAGAATTTTCCCCATGACCCTTTGCAGATAGGGACCACACTCTTTGGATTTTTCATCGGTGGCGAGCGCAGCATAGGCCTTTTCAAGGCGAGCATCTTTGTTCAGCCAAAACATTTCAATCGCAAAGCACGATTGGATATTTTGTAACCGCGGAAACTGTTGCCAGAGTTGAAGCGCGCGATCCGATTCCCCGCGGGACAAAAACAACTGAATTCCTAAGTGAAAGGTTTGAGCGTCGATTTTTGGTCTGAGGGATTCAAATAAACTCAGAGCGGTGGCAAACTTTTCCATTTCTAACGCCAGCTTTAGATTTTCCGTAGGACTCAAGAGCGGGCTAAGTTTGTTTTGTAGCGGGAACTTTTTATAGGAAGAATCGGCGGTGCCTTGAAGGGAAGACAGAAGGAAACGATAAAAATCGGGATGGCTTTGATATTTCCCCTGCAGTAATTCGGAAAAATCGGCGGAATAGTTTTCAAATAAAAATTGCGCTGGGGAGGCGTTTCGCTCCGAATAGAATAGTTTGCTTTGAGTCACTTCGGCATAAGCATTGCGGTCGGTATTTTGCTTGGCCCCTTTAGCTAACTGCAAAACTTCGGCGCGGCTCAGAGCGTATTGCGCCAAAAGATCATAACCTGAGCGAAAGGGGATTAGCGTCAATTGGCGAGAGAGGGTTGGGTTGCGCGACATCGCATCGAGGCGTTCTAGCGAAAGCGCAATG
>CAYZLH010000271.1:0-4409 GCA_964478795.1 uncultured Bdellovibrionales bacterium
ATCCGCTTTGACTCTTGTTGGCTGTTTGACTAGCAATACATTTCATTACTTCAGGATCTTGCGTAAATTTTGGGATAAATTCATCGCAATTTCGTTTCACCATTTGGTTAAGCTCAGATGCTACCGAATAGAGTTTCTCCAATGCCTCTTTGCATGTTTCAGAATCAATGGGACGACCATTGTTCGCTTCGCAACGATCGGCGCGTTTATATTCTTGTAAATTATCGTCAGTTGCTCCCCGAGGCATATAGCCGTTCACGCCGGGTGTTCCGGCAGTCTTTTTACATTCTTCCGGTGATTTGGGCATACCTCCTCCTGCTCCCGATTTAGGCGTAGCGGTATATCCAAGCGATGAATCGCCGAGGAAAATGAAAATGGCGATGAGTGTAGGGGAAATTTTCATCAAGAGCTTCCTCGACTTGCACTTACGCAGCCTTTTTTCAGGCAGCGGTCAAATACACCTTTCATGCGAGTGAAAAGATTGGCGCTATCTTCGTCACCAATATCGTCTACGCTTCCCGGGGCTTCGCTGGCCAATCCGCGACCTTCAGAATTTAACTGACTCTCGAAATCTTTTACGAGGGCGTCTACGGAGGCGTCAGTCTCTGAGCCCTGAAGGGAAAATCCGCTCCCACCAGACAATTTTGTGGAACCCGTGAGCATGCTGAGTTCTTCCGGTGATAGGTTTGATCCGAGTTGACCAGCCTGTTTCCCTGCTCCAGCTTTGGGTTTGCCGTTGGGCCCGAGAATTCCAGCGCCGGCTGCAGAGGCCGCAGCTCCTTCAGCAGAAGTTCCCGCTCCGCCGCCAATCTGATTTCGCAGTTTTTCTCGTAGGGCTGCCGCCGCCGAGCTGTTTAGTTTAGAGGCCGCGGTGGCCGAGTTCGTGCCGGCTGTTTCACCAGCGGCTGCAACTTTTTTGCTATCAATGGAGGTGCTCGCACCGGCCACTAGAGGATTCGCTTTTCCGGTCTTTCCGGCCAGCAAAGTGGTGGACCCGTTGCTAGAAATGGGATTTTGGTATTCGTAGCTTCCCGCTGTAGAGCCACCGGCCCCGCCAGAGGCACCGAGTCCTCCTGCCAAGGCTCCCGCTCCAGCTGCCGCCGTTCCTAAATTTTGCGCGCCAGGACTAGAAGAAGCTGCAACCTGTTGCTCTGCTCCTGGTTGCACACCGCTTTTGTTGTTATCGGTTAACGATTTATGCTCGGCAGTGCGAGAGGAAGTGGTGGCGCCTGCCTTTTTAAGATCGGCTTCTTGTTGGGCCAGCTTTTTATCAAGCTCACCTAGATCCGCTTTCATGTCTTTAGCAATCTGTGCTCCCTGAAGCGATTCAAAAGCCGGCATACTATCTACTTGGGCAACATCGTCTCCGGAGATTGTGGAAGTGTTACGCACGGCTTCGATGATTTTCTTTAGTTCGGCCGCACTTTGGCCGGCGTGTACCTGGGTTAGGGCCTGGTTAGTATTACTGGCACCGGCTTCGGCGGCCGCTTGGCTACCCTGATCCCGAACTTGAGGAGCAATGCTATTTAGGTCGTTAAGGTTTTCTACAACTTTTTCAGCACCTTCGAGGCCAAGATTTTTCGCATTTTCTAATTCAGCCTGGAGATCTTGCACGTTTTTGCGATGATCTTGCACAAACGTTAACGCCTGAGCCTGGAGGTTAGAGGCCTGTTGGGTACAGTTCGCTGAAGCTAGATCGGCTCCGCAGGCTTGATCGAAAGCGGCCAATTCGTGAGCGCTGGCACAGCGAGTTTTCAGGTGTTGTTGGGCTCGTTGATACACTGTCTGGATCTTGGTGTAGGTATCTTGGCATTTGGGGCCAACTTCCGGCATCTTCATAGCATTTTCACACATTGATTCTGGAGTAAGTACGGAAACGTCCGGCAAATCCGTATCATATGTTTTCAAGCACTCCGCTTCAGTGGTAGGCAAGCCCAAGTGGCCAAAGGCACTAGTACTTAGACTCAAGGTCAAGGTGAGTATACTTCCTGTAATTTTAATCATGTTTTTCATTTTCCTTTTCTCCCCATACGTTCAACATTTTTCTTCTATTGCGGTATCTTTCCTAACCCTAAAATTACTAACCCTTTTTCCATGCAGCGTTTGTGTCGGCTCTTCACTCGTTTAAAGAGCGGAGTTTCAATTCCGCCCAAGTAAGAGCGAGCTTGGGTAGGCGAACCAATGATTTCGTCCTCGTGCGAGGCAAACTGACGGCCGATCTCTTCTTCACTGCCTCCGACACCGGTAAATTCATCGGCAGGGCCTTCGCCCGGGAAAGCACCTTCGGTCCCGGAGAATGGTCCGGGCTGGTCAAAGTTGGGCATCCCTTCGGAACCGCCGGGCATTCCGCCGGCATCATCGAAATTAAAGAGGTCTTTCATTTGTCCAAGCAGACTAGATACATCGCCGCTAGAATCTACTTTTTTAGGTGCGGGACCAGCTAACAATTCGCCACCAAAGGGCTTCAAGGCGTCATCACTTTTTCCGGGGCTGCCCAAATCTCCGCTTGCTGCCGTTGAGGCTTTGGTGGCTCTAGGCTTAAATCCATTTTGTTTGAAGCTTGCGCCAGACGAAAAAACTGCTGGGTTAGATCCAACGGGATTCCCACTAGACTCTTTTACTTCTGGTTTGTCGCTCGTGGCGTTTTTCTGACCGGGAATTTGGTTTCCTACATCCGAATTTTTTTCTGCCGGTCCGTTGCCATCATTAAGCGTCGTTTTTGCAAGTGGCGCTATCGGATTTGGCGTTTGCTGTGTAGGTAGTGAGTCACCAAGTGCTGCACTGGAACGTCCGCTTGCCACCTGCGAACCTATGGCAGCTCCAGCACCTAGGGCCGCGATGGTTCCTGCTCCAGCAATCCCACTCGCTGCTCCTTTAGCACCTTGCAAAAGGGGGGCGGCCGCAGCGACCGCGGCTGGACTCTTATCTGCCCATTTTTTCCAATCATTATCGCCAGGCAATCTTGCTTTAATTTTTCCGATATGTTCGCGAAAAGAGCGAACGTCGGCAGCGCTTTTTGCGTCGAGCTCATCGAAAAAACCTTTGGCAATTTTGGCGTTATAGGCAATTAAAAATGATAGAGCTAAAATCTGTTCGTTGACTAGGTCAGCGCCCTCAACTTGTCGATATTGAACTAGCTTATTATCATTTAACGTTAATTGCTGAGTTGATTGATCTTTGCCAATCCATTGCAAATATTGATCTAGGTTAAGTGCCCCGAAATCGCCGGGCACGAAGGGGGTGCTATCGGCGAAAGTAGGAGCAGTGGGGCGAGGAGTGGCTTGCAATTGCTGGAAAAAATGGACGCGATCTTCTTCATGTTTTTTTAAGGCTTGGCGAATCGGTTTTTCTATCTCTTCCAAAAACTTGCCGACATCTTTTTTCGCCGTAGTGGCATCCCTGTTGATCGTCTCTAGCTTCTCGATTGATTTCTCTAGTTTTCCCACGCATTCACTCTCCGAATTGTCGGCGGTGATGCAGTTTCGGTTTTCTACTTCAATTTCGGCTCGATCTTCGCAAATGCTTTTGCCAAATTTTCTTAGCTCTGAATAGGCCAAGAAAATGGCTTCGTAAGTTGCTTCACAAACTCCGTCTTTTTTGACTTTTTGTTCACTCAGTCCCGGCAACTTCACGCTGAATTTTTTATTGAAAGTACCAAGGCGATTATGTTTCGCTCCGGTGGATTCCGTTAGAAAGTTATCGTTGCGAGGGCAGTAATCTCTGATGTTTGAATCGAGTTGATCCGGGTAGAGAATCTTGGTTTGATTTGCTGAGAGCAGGACAGGGAAATTTTTGTTTTTTCGCACTTGTTCGAGACGAATTTCCTTCAATGGCTTATCGGTAAATTCCGCCAAGCACGATTCAACGGACTGGCGAGTCGATCGATCTTCGGCAAATGCGGAAAATGGAGCAAAAGTGGCCGAGCCAATCCCGACAATCGCGAGGATCCCCAAAGTGGCGAAAAGCCCTTGAATTCTTAGTATGTTTTTGATGCGCATCATTCCATAGTCTTTATCGGACAAAATTGATCGGAAATTGAGGAAAAAATGCCAATCGATCCGAACCCTTAGGAGCATTTCTGGCAAATCCCCCGTGCTTTCGCTATTCTCGGCCCATGTTTGATACCCTTAGAGAAAAAATCCTTTCCCCCATTCGCAACCTCGGTAAGGGGGGGCGTATCACTGAGGAGAGCCTTGACGAGGCCATGAAGGAAATTCGGCGGGCTCTGCTCGAAGCCGATGTGCATTTTAAAGTCGTCAAAGAATTTCTCGAACTGGTGAAAAAAGAGGCACTTGGGCAAGAGCTAATCAAAAGTGTTTCTCCCGGTCAGCAATTTGTAAAAATTGTGCACGATGCTTTGGTGAATTTTCTGGGTGGGAAAGAAACCAAACCCTTTGAGTTGCGGGCGG
>CAYZLH010000272.1:0-4397 GCA_964478795.1 uncultured Bdellovibrionales bacterium
TCACCTTTTTCCAAACCGTCAATAGCGGAATTCTTCCCCAACTGGGTTTGGCCTCGCCCGATCCGCGTCGCTATAGCTTCGTACATGTGGAAGATTTAGTCGGCGGTATCGTGCGGGCGGCGGAATCGCCGACAGCGTCAGGTTCGATTTATTATGTGGCGGGCGATGAAGAAGTGAGCTGGGTTGAGGCCATGCGGCTAGTGGCTGAGGGTTTGGGAAAAAAAACGATCAAAGTTCCTTTACCCATTCCAGTGATGAGAGGCGCCGCCGGTGTGTGCACCCTAGTGGCTAAAGTGAGTGGAAAAGCACTTCCTTTTTCGCTCGATAAAATGAAAGAAATTGCCGCGCCCGCGTGGACTTGCTCCAACCGCAAAGCCAAAAAAGAGTTAGGGTTCACGCCCAATTGGCCGCTCAATCGGGGATTTCGCATGACGGCCGAGTGGTATCGGCAAAATGGTTGGTTATAGGGGGATGAAGTTGGGAATCTGGGACCAAGCACAAGTTCGTTTTTTACTATTGTTCTGCGCTTTTTTGTCCGCATGTGCCGCGCCTTCGGTGCGAAAAGCAAAACCCATCGAACTCACCGTAGTTCCGACCATTCATCGCAATCATTTGGATCCGGAATGGAAATACTCACTAGCTGATCTTGTGGCGACGGTGAATGCCTTTCGACCTGATCTCCTGTGCGTGGAGTTAGCGGCCGATGCCACTGTAAGTCCCGAGGAAGGAATTTTTCCTGCTGAAGCGGTATATCTCGACGAAGTTTTCCGTGCAAAGGGAGTGCCTGTGGTGGCTGCAGATTGGCGAGCTCCGCGAGAAACCTATGCTGGAGTGACCATTGAAACCGATGAAGAGGCGCGCAAGCTGAGAAGAGTTTTTTTGGGAAAGGTAAATCGCGAGGAAGATCGATTGGGATATCTGATCTCCCATTTTGGAAAAATGTATACGAAAGACTTGCACGAAATGTTTATTCTTAAACATGGCGACGCCGCTGCCGGATTCTGGCGGGAACGAAATCGCCGAATTGTGGAGAACTGTTTTCAAGCAATTCAAAGTTACAAAGCCAAAAGAATTGTATTCGCCTTTGGTGCGGATCACCTCTATGCCCTCGAGGAAAACATCCGTAAACGGATGGGAATCGTATATAAGTACACCACTCCTATCAGAACAAGTGATCCCATTGTTATTCCGAATTCTGTACTGAGCCGCTGGACCAAAAACCTGGGATCCTTGGAATCGCTAATTGATAACCCAAAAACGCCGGAAGACATTAGGATTCGCATCCGCGAAACTCATCGAATCCAAGAGTTAAAAGAGTTTATTGCCGGAAAAATTCTACTGTAAGAAGATTATTTCGAGTGTTCGCCCTGGAAATTGTCCAAAGCCTTATTCACTTCCACGGAAAGTTTTTTGAGCTTTTGTTGGTGTTTTGCAATAGTCACCGCTTTTCGCTCTATTGTGGAAGGGTCAATTAAGTGTTTCACCTGGTTATCAATAAAATCTAGGTGGTGAGCACAGATCATTTTCGCGTGTTTTTGGGCATAATCATTGATTCGCTCCAGATAAAACACGGCAAAATTATTGTTGAAACAAGAGGTGCGTGATGCGTCTGCTGTGGCCTTTTTTCCAGAGACCCCTTTTTTATCGGATTCGATGATTCCATTAGTTAAGGCCTTTTGAAAAACGATCGACTTTTTGTTCAGTTCATCGAAAGCCGCTTCTCTCAAAAGAATTTCAGGTTTATCACAAAACGATAATGGTGCTGGTTTACAGGCCCAAGAATCCGAAGCGAGCAGAAGGAAAAAAAGGGATATCAAGCATGGCCTCGGGGTTTTGTAGCGATTGGTGTGGTGATTGCTTTGCCATCAAAATGGGCGCCGAAGCGAATTTCAAATTTTGGCGAACGTACGTCGCCAATCAATCTTCCGTATTCGGAGATAGTAACTTTTGTTTTGGCCTCGATATTTCCGTGCACGAACCCATCAATAATAATTTCGTCGCCTTGGATTTCGCCATGAATCGAAGCCGTTTCGCCAACAACGATTACGCTACCCGTTAGTCCAATAACTTTTCCTTCGATGCGCCCATGCACACGGGCCACGCGATCAAATGTCACTTCACCTTTGATAAAAGAGCCCTGAGAAAATAAGGATAATTCGGATTCAATTTGCTTTCCGGGCACTGGACGAAGTTCGATCATTTGTTCCCTTCCACATGGATGTTTGAGAGCACTTTGCCATCGGTTCCGAAAATCAATATCTGATAATAGATCTTTTTCGCTCCGTCTAGTGCCGGCGAAGAGAAGTTGGCTCGAGCTTGCCGGAATCGCGAAACAGCAAAGGTCTCGCCACGAGTAAAATCGAGGAAAATGTTTTGCGAAGGCGCAAAAGCATTGGTCGGATACGTCACGATGGCATCGGATGTTTTCGCTAATGCCACGATATACCCTTTTACCTGACGCTGTTGCGGATCGACATTGTGCAATTCAAAATCTAGGTAGATCTGTCGACTGGAAGTCTCTTTCACCTCTACGGCGTTGCGCACGCGCATGATGGAATCGGCCTCGGGGATTAATGTTGAGCGTGGACCGAAAAAAGACAGTAGGGGAGAAGGATTTCCTACGGGCAGCTCTTTGCGTTGGTCTAATTGCGAATTTAGCTTGGCAATATCTTCACGCAACCCAGACACTTCCTTTTGCAATTCGGAATCAGATTCGGCATCACTTTTGGTGGAGACTGCACCTTTAAACTGATCCCACACAGAGCTTGGGGCTTGAGTCGACTCCGCGACGGGAGCGGCGGTGGGTCTCGTTGTGGTTTCGCTTTTTGGAAAAATCGAAACACCGATCAGGGTTAGGGTCCCTAAAATCGTTACCGCCAAAAAAAAGCCAAAAAAGGTTAGCGAACGGTGGAGCGCTGGAAGCGAGATCCGAAAGGATCGGGGGCTGCCGTTTCCCTTAAACAAGACAACGGTTAAATCTTCAGACGCGCGATTCGTTTTGAGCTCGGTTTGCAAAGGAACCCCTCTTTCCTCGATATGCTAAGGAATAACACGGTTTTTTGTCAATTCCCGATTGAATAAGTTTTGCATTTACCGTGGAGATGGGGAAGAAGAATTGTCGGTTTCTTTCGTTACGCGCTACCCACATTCGACTTTACCGTGGAAGCGCACAGGAAAATTCGAGAAATTTCGGCGATTTTTGACAATAACTTTCGCTATAACGTACACTTAACTATAAGGAACCAGGAAGGTTCCTGTTTTAGGGGGAAGCACGGATGCGCATTCTCTGGATCGACTCCGACGAAAATCCATTTACAGAAGCCAGTGGCTGGCAAACTCTTGAAGAGTTCGGCATCGAAGTGCTCAAATTTTCTTCAGTAATGGACGCTCGTCTATCAAATAAATCCTATGATGTGATTTTAGCGCGAGCAGAAACAACTGGTGTCCCGTCATTTTTGGTCGAGATAAAAAAAGAACTCAAAAAAAATCAAAAATTGATTTTGGTTTCATCGGAGTGGAGCAAAGATCAGTTTAAGGCGCACTCGAAAACGGAAGGCGCTGCAAGTCGTTATGCTCGTGTGCCAATGCCACCCGAAGGCTTTCTATCCATGGTGGCTGATCTTTTTCAATGCAAAGTGGAAGAGTTGCGCGACGCAGGAACTGCGGGCAAAACCGGCACGATGCCTAAGACCCCGCAGATTCCCGCCGCTAAAAAGTCTGTGGCAGCGGCAGAGCCGAAGAAACGATTTTTCCCTTCCACAGAAAACGCTACGCCACGAATTCCACAATCGCAGCACCTAGATTCTGAAGATGCCGAAGTGTTGAAGAAATACCTGCGAATAAAGGAAGAGCAATTAGAGATTTCGGAGGCCGAACGTTCAGAGTTGTCGCAGGAGAATGAGCGTCTTCAACGTGATGCGATGCAATTGCAGATGAAGTTAAGAGACTTGGAATATCTGCAGGAGGAAATTTCCCGTAAGCTGCAAACGATGGAAGCCGAAAAGCAGCAAATATTAGAACGACATGAACGTGAAAAAGAAGAGCAAGATCGCGAAGCCAAATATAGTTACGAAAAGGTAAAGCAACTCGAATCTCAAGTGAATGAGGCGGGTGAAAAATACGAAAACCTTAGGGTGCGCGTTCGTAAAGATATCCGTAAAATTCGGGAAAACGAGCGAGACCTAGAAGCTCGACTCGAGCTATTGCGCAAAGATTCGGAAACACTTTTGCAGGCACGTGATCAGCGAGTATTAGAAATGCAGAGAAAGATCGACGCGTTAGAGTTCGATCTCGATCAAGTCCAAGATAGCAAGGTTCGAGCGCAAATGGAGGCCGAACGTTACCTGGGAAAATTGTCACGGGTCGCTCGCGCGCTTCATTTAGCTTCTAAAATGATC
>CAYZLH010000273.1:0-4373 GCA_964478795.1 uncultured Bdellovibrionales bacterium
GATCGTGATGTGTTCTGGCTTTCGGAGATTGAAAGTGCAGAAGGAGCTTTGATGCTCGAAAAACAAGGTAAGAAAGTTCTTTTTCTCCAAGGTAAGTTGGATCGTGGCACTCAAGAGGGCAGATTTAAAGTCCGTTTCCTCACGAACGGCTTATTTGGTCGCTATGAAACCTGCGATTTTCTCCTGAAAAAGGCGGGTTCCAATTGGTATGTACAAAATGCTTATAACGGCCGCAGAGTGACGGAAGTAAAAGTGTTGACCCACTCGCTAGGAATTACCACTCTGCAAGGATTTTGCCCGGAGAAGTAGTTTTGAAATTCGGACAAAGAACTAAAAAGGGGAGAACAAATGTTCCTCCCCTTTTTTCTTTCGCCACAAACTTTAATTTTCGTAAAAAATGCGTCTAGGTAAACTGCTCTTTCACCTTATTGGTGAAAAATTGCCCGCGCTCCTCAAAGTTCTTAAATTCATCCCAGCTAGTGCCACCAGGAGAAAGTAGAACCAAGTCTCCGCTTTGCGCGATCCCTTTTACCTTTTGAATCGCTTCTCCTAATTTTGTAACCACTTCGCCCTCGAGCTTGGCCCCCTCTTTGGCCCTCGCCCCCACCTGGCCGAAATAAATCACCCGAAGCTTTTGAATTTTTTTCAGCACGTTTAAATCCTCCCACGGCAGGTTTTTATCTTTTCCGCCGAGAAGGAGAATTAGTTGGGCCTTACGATCCATTTGGTCATAAATCCCCAATGTAGCTGTTTTTACACTTTCCATGGTGGTGGCCTTGCTATCATTCACAAAACGAATACCGCGAAACATTCCTAAATTTTGCATCCGGTGCGGTAGGCCGGCGAACGCTTTCATTCCCTCTATGGAAGAATCTGGCCAACCGGCTTCTCTGGCAATTTTTGCGGCCATGGCTAGGTTGTCTTGGTTATGCGAACCTAAAAGAGCGGCTTGATCTAAATGAAAGTGTGCTAACTCCTCGTCGTTCTGATCGGTATACAAAAGTTGCGCCGACTCCTTACGACCTTTGGCGAACTTCACCAGATCACCGCCCTGTTGATTGAGGATCACAGCCTTTTTGGTTCGCTTCACCAACTCCCACTTCGTGGCATAATAGTGTTCCAACGAATTGTAGCGTTCCATATGATTAGGCGTGAGATAGGTAATGCACGAGAACTCACACTCGAGATTCCCGCAGTTTTCCAACTGATAACTGGAAAGCTCCAACACCAACCATTCTGCACGCTGCCTTTTCTTTTCTTGTAACTCCACCACGTAGTCTGCCAATGGCGTGCCGATATTACCCCCCAAAAAGGAAGTAGCGGAAAAAGTCTTAAATCCCGCCTCAAGAAGTGAAACGGTGGTACTTTTACCCACAGCTCCAGTCACCCCAATGACTCTCTCAGAAGTGAGAAAATGTAGCGCTAACGCCAGCTCGCTAGTAACGGCTCCGCCCCGCTCTTGAAACTCCTGAATCCACGGTTTCGCCAAGGGGTACCCTGGCGAAACGATCAATGTTTTCGGCTGAACTTGGTCAAGAAAACCCTGCGCATCGGAAAAGTCAGCCGCGCCGGGCTTATCATCGTAGGTAAATACTTCGCTCTTCTTTACACCGTTCCGGATAAGTAACCGCTTCGCCGCTTCGCCGCTTAACCCCACGCCCACAATTCCGATGGGACGCTTGACGAAATCTATAGGGTTCTCCATTTTTTCTCCTCCAGAGAATTCTGTTTCGCTCCCTGGCAATTACCTTTAAAATTTATCTATGAGGGTTATCTTACCCGTTTCTCTAATTCTATGCTTCCTCTTTTCTGAGGCCCACGCTGGGAATCCCAAATGCTTCATGCATGGAATCATTACTTCCGTTACCGGCAATGAGAAGCCGTCCGTTTCCGATATGATCCGTTTGCATTTCGCCGCTGATACGAAAAAGAAATGCGAACTGATGATGAAATCCTACTGCCAATACAACGTGAAAGAAAAAGACTATTCGCCCGTACGCCTGAAAGGCACCTTTAAGCCCGATGTGAATAAAGATAAAGAATTCACTTATGGCTTTGATTCCAAGTGTAAGCTAATCACCGAAGACGACGAATAACCCTTTCACCGCAACAAACCCGGAACCTACCATGAGCCTCGACCCAGAATTGATTAAAGATTTTCGTGACGAATCTGAAGCCCTAGTTGATGAGCTGGAAGAAATTACCGACCAACTAGAAAGCTCTGACCGTGCAGCAACGACTGAGGTTTTGCTGAAGGAATTCTCACAAAAAATTGATCGCATCATGGGCGCCGCCAAAAATTTACAGATCATGGCCCCGGAACATAAGGGATTGGCCTTTCTAGCCACGATAACTGAGATGTGCAAAAACATTGGCTATCAAGCTGCTGCCTTAAAGCGGGATCATTTGGTGCCAATTTTTGCTGGTTTCTGGGCCGAGACTTTAGATGTAATGCGAGAAATTCTCGCCGCCATTGACTCCCCGGAATCCACAAAAAAAGTAATCGACACCCATTCCGAAACGCTGCAAAAACGACTGGCCTGGCTCGCCGATAAAGTGGCTCCTGAAAGCGCCGAGGAAAAAGAAAAAGTTATTGGCTTGCTAAAAAAACTATAACAGCCAAGTCAAAAGTAAGAATTCCTTCTCCATGGAAAATTGAGCGGCCGCTGCTAAATTAGCAAACCATTGCCGAAACTGTTTAATCACCAGACTTTTCGCTATCCATTCGATCTTTCGCTTCGCGAAGATGTTTGAATACTTGCCACAATGGCTGACTCGTCAATCCCAATTTTCCTTGAAAAAACTCCGGCCGCAAAAATGGGTTGGCGCTTTTTTCTTCAGCCACCGTGGTCGGAACCGTGGACTTCCCCTGGGAGCGCAATTTTTTGGCCCGCTCCACCATACTGTGTAAATCCTCATTTGTGGGGTCCATTCGCAGCGCAAATTTACTGTTGTCTAGTGTGTATTCATGGGTACCGAAAACCTGAGTTGCATCAGGTAACTCCCGGAGGCGACTCAACGACCGCCACATTTGCTCAGCTGTACCTTCAAATAACTTTCCACAGCCAAGTGAAAACAATACATCGCCAGAAAATATCACCCCTGCGGAAAAATTCGTGGGCCGAGGAAAGTAGTAAGCAATGTGACCTAAGGTATGGCCATCCATTTCCCAAACCTCAACATTTTCTCCAAAAAGAGCAAACCGATCTCCTTCTTGCCAGCGCCTATGCGCAAACGAAATCCGAGCGTCGCCCTTGCTGCCATGGATTTCTACATTGGGGAAAGCACTCTGCAGTGCTGGTACACCACCAACATGATCATAATGATGATGAGTGATGAGGATCGTTGCCAACTCGAGTTTTCTTTCGCGCAAAAACTGAAGTACCGGCTCACTTACGCCGGGATCAACAACGGCTGCTCGCCCGTCGTTTTCTAAAACGTAGATGAAATTATCTTCCATCACTGGTAATTGATGAATGTTCATATTCGCTTCAACTTCATGGCGACTCTTTCGAGTCTAGGAGGATGGTCACTGGTCCATCGTTTAAAATTGCCACCGCCATATCTGCTCCAAATTTACCCTCTTGTACTACTAGGCCAAGTTCACGCAATTTTAGAATAAATTTTTGGTAAGTAAGCTGCGCCTTTTCCGGTTTGGCCGCCCGAAAAAACGATGGCCTATTTCCTTTGGAGCAGTCGGCATAAAGGGTAAATTGAGATACCACCAATAAACTTCCATTCACCTCCTGAATGGACAAATTCATTTTTCCTTCCGCATCGGCAAAGATTCTCAAGTTCGGAATCTTTTTTAAGAGGAACTCTAAATCTTCTGGGCCGTCGCCTTCCTCGACCCCTAAAAAGACCAAGAGACCTGGTCCAATGGAAGCGATGCGAACATCATCCACTTCCACCGCAGCCGATTTCACCCGTTGCAAAAGCGCTCTCAAGTTTATCCTTTTTGGTTTTGCTTTACCCAGTCCTGGGCGATCCGGCGAGCGCGTTCAAAATCCTTCGAACTCGTGATCGCCGTTCTAGGCACAGGAGTTTGCGCCGCCATTTCGTTCATCTGATTCACTCGTTCAACGGACGGTGGATGGGTACTCATGGCATCAGACAAACCGGCCAAGAGGGGCGAGTTATTCTTTTTATGTTCCTGCTCCATCTTCAATAATTTGGCGTAAAAAGATCCCACATGGTCTTTGTGATAGTTCGATTTAACAGCGGTGCGAAATCCCACCCTGTCCGCTTCCATTTCATCTTCACGGGAATTGGCCATAAAGAAATACTTCTGCACCAACAAGCCTCCGCCCACACCGGCCGCCACGCCCGCCGCCGCCGCCTTCGCCACGCAGCCGCTATCGCCTTCACGGCAC
>CAYZLH010000274.1:0-4371 GCA_964478795.1 uncultured Bdellovibrionales bacterium
GATGATGGTTTTAAATCCGGTAATTGACAAAAGCAAATCAAGAAAAAATGATCCGCGCTTTTTGGGAAATGGTAAATAATTTTTCAAATCGGGATCTGATTCTTTATTTAATTCGCGATGGTGCGTTAAATGAGTGCGGCGGTATTCCATTGTGAAGCCAATGGAAAATGCCGCCAATGAACCAAAGAAATCGTTGTATCTTTTATTTGTAAATAAAAGATAGTGATTGGCTTCGTGGTGGACTATTGAGAGCTGGTGCTGAAATCCAGCTATTAGAATCATACAAGGAAAGAGTAACCAGTAACCAGGGCTCAATTGATATACAAAGATCGTAGCCAATATGCCTAACCAAAGAAATATAAAATAAAGCGCAGGTCGTATGTTTTTGCGAGCATGAAGTATTTGCAGATCTTTTGTTTCCAGTTTGAGCATATTCATGGATGTTGAGCCTCGAATCGCATAACGCCGGTTTTAAAAATGAAGAACTGCAAAATGTTGATGGGCAAGGTCAATATTAAAAAGAACGGATAGTACCAGGTCCGACCACTATTCAGTCCAGTTAAGTCTTTTCGGTTCCTGCGCAACCAGTTTTGAAGGGATAGCGCCCAGTGCCCAGTGTGAAGAGCTGGAGAAATTCGAATATTAATAAATCCGCACCTCTCCAAAACCAAACGTAGAGTATGTGGCGTGAAATGAAAAATGTGTCTGGGAGTATGGCCCCCCCCCAGTAACGACCAAAGATCTTGGCATCCCAGGAATCAAAATTTGGCAGTTCGCCCAAAACTGAGCCTTTGGGTTTTAGTATGTCAAAGGTCTTCTGCATTGTAGATATCGGATCATACACATGCTCGAGAACATGTTGCATGAGAACTAAATCCATCGAATTATTTTGGATCTTTATCTTTTCAAATTCGCCTTGCCAAACATCTATGCCTTTTTGCCGAGCAATGCTTGCAGCTTTTTCGTTATACTCAACTCCGAATAGTTGAAAACGTCCAAATGTTTGGATGGTCGAAAGCAATTCTCCGGTAGAACAACCGATATCTAAAATTGACCCATTTATTGAAATCTTATGCGATAGCGCTTTTGCTACTTTGTGACGTGTTTTGCCAATCAGATATTTTGTAATTTTCGATTTAGGTTCTACATAGGCATGATAATTATAGGGGTAGGCTAACGCAAGAGTTTCTCCGTCAGGAAATGGGTTCAATCGAATTAGTCCACACGACTCACATTTTTCCCAGCTGTAGACTCCAGGTGCGCCATATTCATAGTCGTGAATATTTTGAGCCACCGTAATGTGCTCGGTCGAGCCGCATAATGCGCATGAAGCTGGAGATTTCATCAATATAAATATTAGCAGCCTCGACTCTCCTTTGTCGAAAAATACTAAAGGAGTTAAATAAATCTTGCATGAATCTCTACCCAGACTAGATGCAGATCCGAGGGAAAACGTGTTGGACTTGATAGAAGCGGCCATTAAACTTTGAAGCAATGGAGCAATTTTTCCATGCAAACAACGCCTATCTTTTCTGTCGTATATTTTGCCCTTCGGTCCAGGTGTGCAGCTCTAGTCCTGATCTTTTCTCAACTATTGAATTCAAAAGTCTGGATCATCGCCGAAATTTCCAAACCCGTTAAAAGACATAACAGGACAAAAATACCAATGAAACGCATGACAAGGATTGTAATTTTTTAGGTTTTTCACCCAGTAAAATTGAATTTTGGTGAAGCCCAAAATGGCCAAGTAACCATTCAGCAGAGCAGATATTGCCGTAACCGATTTCAAACGTCGATCACTTTACCCGGGTTCAATAGATTGCGCGGATCGAGAATTTTTTTCATCTGCCGCAAGATCTGCAACTCTGCCGGCGATTTACTCAAGTGAAGATGCGCTTTTTTTAGGAGACCAATGCCATGTTCGGCGGAAATACTGCCCTGATATTTGCCCACCACTCGAAATAGATCTTCCTCCACCATTTCATTTTGGTGCAGAAACTCGTCTTGGGACATGCCATCGGGCCGGAGAGCATGAATGTGCAAGTTTCCATCGCCGAAGTGGCCAAAGATGAACAACTCCCAGCGAGGAAATTTCTGCGCGGAAATCGGCACAGAAATATCGCTGGTGTGCAGCTGGCCATGGGTCCGCAAAGATTCAGAAATCGTTTCTCGGGTCTTCCAGAATAATTTCGCTTCCTCTTGGGATTTGGCCTGCACGCCCTCGGCCACAAGTTCTTTTGTAAAAATTTCTTCGAGCCACTCATCAAAGTTTTCCCCTTTGGCTTCGAGCAAAACATATTGTTCGTGGGAACTTTCGAAGGGCGAGCGGATATTATGCAATTTAGTGGTGCTATCGAAACAATTTTTGCTAAACGCCTCAAAAGCGTAGAGATCAAAGGGTGCTTTGCGCGAGGCCTCGAGCAAGTAGAAAACTTGCGAAAGATCTTTGGCACCAAAAAAGAAAAGCTGGGTATTTTTTTCCACGCGTGTGAGCTTCAACACCGCCTCGGTAACCACACCGAGAATCCCCTCAGAGCCGATAAAGAGATGTTTGAGATCTAAGCCGGTATTATTTTTCTCTAACGATCCATTGAGCCGCAAAGTCGTGCCATCCATGAGCACCGCGGTAAGCCCGAGCACCCAATGGCGGGTCATTCCGTAGCGGATCACATTGATCCCGCCCGCATTGGTGGAAATATTTCCGCCAACGCAACTCGATCCTTTGGAACCAAAATCCACCGGCCACGTGAGTCCGTGAGGCTCACAGTGCTGATGCACGGCTTCGGTGACGGCACCGGCCTCCACAGGAAGTGTGAGCGCCAAGGCATCAATGGCGCCGATCTTATTCATTTTCGCCAACGAGAGTACCAACTCACCCTGATAGGCCACAGCGCCACCCGACAATCCAGTGCGCCCGCCAGAGGGCACCACGGCGATGCCTTTATCGGAGCAAATTTTTAAAATTTCCGAAACTTCCTGGGTGCTGCGCGGAAATACAATGGCTCCAGGTTTGGCGGGGAAGACTTTTGTCCAATCCTTGCCATAGTGATCTAAATCATGAGGATCGGTGCTGAAGAGATTTTGGTGTTTTGGAAAATGGGCGACTAATGATTCCATGCTAAAATTATACGCAGAAACCCCAGCGAATCTCCACAATTTATATTTGCAGAGCTAAAGCGCGGCGCTCTTCCCGGCGACGCAAATTCCCCGAGGAAGATCGCGAACTATCGGTGCGGGAGGTTAAGGATCTCACCGTATTGAGCACCACTGATTCGCCTTCTCCCAAAGCTTCCACTTCGAGAAACAATTGGTGGCAGATTTCTTCATAGGAGAACTGGGGGTAGCCCCGTTTTTTCAAAAGGTATTCCACGTAACGAATGGCGCGATCGATCAGCTTATTATTGGAAGGGCGAACCCAGGTCATTACATTGCTTTCAATACGCCCAATGCGGGCCATCACTAGTAGAGAGTGAGCATTCATCAACATCTTGAGATAGAGATGCTCAAACAAGGCCGGCATCTCGCCCACTTCGGCTGCATGCTGAAATTTTCCCAAGCGAAATTTCATCTTTGTCCCAGCTTTTTCAATGAGGAAAGTATTCTGCTTGGCCCCCGCCAATTTTCGTTCGCGTAGCTTAGGGAGTTGCTCAGAAAAGTCAAAACCGAAGAGTCGCTTACGTCCGGCTACGCCTTTCAGCACTTTCCACTCGAGAGGTCGGGGTTTGCGGAGCAAGAGCTGTTCCCAGGCCGAGGCGGAATTTTTGGCGCCCGTTAAGGTGATATAGGCCAATGCAGCCTTTGTCTTGGGTTCCCGCTGATTCTCAAATCCTGGCAAACTAAAAGTTGGCGAGCGCTCCGTGGTATCCGTGAGTAAGGTGATGGCGTAATCTTTGGTTTCGTAGAGGAGAAACTCGCCATTTTTATAGGCCGCTGATTCCGTCTCAACAAACGGAGTGAGAAACGTATAATCAGATTTTTTCAAAAACTGGCTAAAGCCAAGGAGCGAAGCATTCTGATAAGAGGGTTGGTGCTGCAACAAGGCCCAGCCCGCCGCTAGTTGCAATACGGTGGTAGCTTGCAGACGGGTGGATCCCGATAAACTCATGGGACCCACGGCCAAACAAATTTTGCGAATTTTGGGATTTTTCAACACCCGCCGGGAGCGCGCAACCTTTTGCAAGATTTCATCGGGATTACAGTAGAGAAACCAGGGCTTCCTTTTGGAGATTTTGGCAGCCTGCTCGGTGGCGCCGATCACTGAGGGGGTTTCGCCCCCTTCCGTGCAGCTCACGAGCAAGTCATTTTTGCCAAAGCCGAGTTCGCGCACTTGGCGCGCGCCGTATTCCGGATGGTCTTCAAAATTTTCAATGG
>CAYZLH010000275.1:0-4360 GCA_964478795.1 uncultured Bdellovibrionales bacterium
TCGGTTCGTTTAGCTTCGCGCTCTTCGTTACTCATGTTTTTCAGCACGGGAGTTGCCAACAGCCAAGTTTCTAAATTTGCCTTGAGGGTGCGATACCCAACTTGAGTCGCCTCAGGAAATTCCTGCATGGTCTCCATCGTTTCGATTAAGGTTAAGGTTCGGTCGCGCATTTCACCGATATTATAATTGGCCGGCAGATCTCGTTCCAAATATAGGCTCAACATCGCATCGATCAATGCGATGCCAAAGCTGTTCACATCATTGCTCACATAGATTCCAATGACTCCCGCCAAGCGTTCTTGCAGTTTGGCAATTTTTTCTATGAGTTTTTTGGAATCAGTTACTTCTTCCGATGATCCCAGCTGAAGATGGAGTTGGGCTAGGGTTTTGGGAAGAGACTGCATGCTACCTTTTTTTGCCTCGCTGTCGGCAAGTAGAGCCAATGTACGTTCCGCCGTTTTGGTGGGATCGTTGCCAATATCGTAACGAATGCAAAGCGGATCCACGCCATCTTCTAGCGAATCTGCTTCTTCATCAGAGCAAGAGGGAAGCACGGGATCCGTGGGCAAGATGCTTTTCCCTTCGTTATAGAGAAACGAAAGAATTTGTCGATCATACTCTAAGAGTGGACCATCAGAACTTTCTAAGGAAGGAAAGGCAAAATCTTCTTCATTGTACTGGTTGTAGTCCATGATCGACGTAGAAAAGATAGGATTTGCAGCATCTAAATCAAACGCTAAGGATCCTTTGAAATTGTGCGCGAGACCAAGGGCATGACCCATTTCGTGGAACACTACTGTTTTTAGAAGTCGACGGCCAAAGGTTTCATCTTCTTCCAGGGAAGCCATGCTGGCCTGTTTGGCGGCAGAATGAAAACAATGGACGGGTGCTTTTCTCCCTAAGATTCTACGTTTGGCGAGAAAAGTTAGGACACTTCCCTGGGTTGGTTTGGTTTTTCCCACATTTTCCCAGTAGTCATTACCGATGTTTACCCAAGCTAGTGGTAAATAAATCAAGGAATGACTTTGAATACCAGTAATTGGATCGGCTGACTGACTCTCATAGGCCGAATCCGCTTCCTGGATATTGTCCCAAACAATGATATTGTAACGAGGATCACCAACTTTTACATTGGCGGGAAGCTTACCTACAAATTCCACCAACTTTTTCTTCCCTAAATTTTTGGCGTAACGGTTCCAGGCTTCTACACCATTCTTTACATCATTGAGGTACTCTTCAGGCACGTTGGCCGTGACCCACCAGCGTATGGGCTGATCATTCTTTAACAAAAAACGCTGGGCTGCTTTGGTCTTGATTCGTTCGCCTTCGATATCCACAAACTGGCTACCGGCATCGAGAAAGCGAAAGCGTGCTGAATCTGGATTTAAATCTTCATCCACATAAATGGGCGCGGCACTCTGAGGAACTATCCTTTCGCGCGGAACAATCGTTTCAAAAAATGCCGCCACCGACCCATCGCTCAACTCGGCGGAACTTTCAAACAAAAACATCTGATCATCCTTGGCAAATTCAAAGGATCTTAACCACGATGCCCTAATCGTTTGTTTGCTATCGATGCCCAGAAAAAATGTGTGCAAGATGGGCGATGCTGTCGTGGCGAGAAAAGTAATCGAATCTTTATTCTTTTTCATGATCGCAAATTCATGAATCAATCGGCTGGGGTGATTGACATCGGATTCAAATTCATAGGAACTATCCGTGACTAAACGAAGCTTATTGCCAAACACTTCAAACTTGGCGGGAACGAGCCCCAAGTTGATTGCCGGAATGTCGATGGGGTCTTCACCCGGAGTTTCATAAACAGAGGACTCCTGTAGCGAACTCCCGTATAGAAACGGACGATTCACTAATGAGTCCAGCTTGAGCGTAATTTCTGTCTGCACAGCAGGAATCGTTTCATCATCAGTAACGACCGACACGGTATATTGTTTTACTTCGGCATCGATCACGGGCAGTTCGTTGTTTTTCGCGCAACCCATGGCCAAAAGCGAAATTCCCAGAATGAAAACGCGGACAGTAGATACACTAAAAATTTGACTCACGAGGCCCCCATTTGCTCCCGGACGGAGCGTATGTTTTTTACTTCAGTAGTTTCCTATCCGGCAACGTCTAAATTCCCGACTTAAGTATTTCTTTTTGCGCCTAAAATAACGCAAATGTTGGCTTTCGAGCGGAACTAAGATCAAGCGGCCTCCAGGCGAAATAAGTGCTTGGATTCTTTGGAATTATCAGCTGTAAATGATAAATTTTGGGTATGCAGATGCACCACCAAACGGAGGCCGGTCCGCTGCCCCGAAATGAAGACAAAGTCTTTGTGGCCGAGGCAATTCGTTGCGCCGTTGTTGCTGATGGGTTGAGTGTGAAGGCCGGAGGCGATTGGGCCGCTGAATTCATGGGCAAAGAGTTAACCGCTGAACTGCAGAAGAACGCTGGGGCTTTCGCAAGTATTGGCAATCGTGCGCCGAAAGAAATCAAAGCTGAAACTGAAAAAATTTTTGACGAAATCGTGCAAAAAATATCACGAAAAATATTTGAAGAGAGCTCAAAGCGCGCAGAAGTAACTGGAATGTGTACGGGCTTCGATTCCGTATTGCAAGTGGGCAACCAGCTGTTTGTAGCCCATGTGGGAGCGGGTCGAGTTTATCTCATTCGTCAAAGAGAAGCTCACCTGCTCACTGAAGATCACACGCAACTTGCGCACCTCAAGCGAATTGGCAAGATAGATAAGGTAAGCCCGCAAGACCAGCAACTGTTTGCTCGCCGTGTGACTCGCGCAGTGGGATTTCAAGAGTCGGTCAAGGTGGACTATTTAATTTTAGAGTTGGAGCAGGGTGACCGAATCGCACTGGTTACCGACGGGATATGGCAAACTCTTGGAGATGCAACAACAGCTAGCACAGTTTCGCTTGGTGAAGAGACGCGTTCGGTTGTGCAAAAGTTGGTGGGTCTGGTGAAAGAAACCGGCCCCAAGGATAACTACAGCGCCTTTTTGTGGCAGCCAGATGCCAGTGCTACCGGAATTGAGACAGATAGCGCCGATCAGAAATTAAAAATGCTTGGCCGAATTCCGGCATTCCAATATCTGTCCTACCAAGAATTGGTAAAAGTAATCAGCTTCGGAGAGTTAAATAAAGTCGCGGCGGGACAGGAACTTTGTAAAGAAGGAGATCCCGGTGGCGAAATGATGCTGATTCTAAGTGGAAATGCTTTAGTTCGAAAGAGCGGTAAAGAAATTGGCAAACTGGCAAAGGGCGATGTCTTCGGTGAGATGAGCATGATCGACGCTGCACCAAGATCGGCAACTGTTGTGGCCACTGTCGCCACTAATGTTTTAGCCTTTCCGCGAAAAGAATTGTTTCAACTCTTTCAAGAGGATTCGGGTTTGGCCGTGAAGTTTCTCTGGGGTGTGACGTTAGAAATGAATAAAAGACTCCGTGAAGCGTCCAGTAAATTAGTTGGCAAGGCCGAAGCAGGGTGGAATCCTTCTGCGAAAGATGCCATTTTGCCATTCGTAAGGGATGTTTGAGATGAAAGTTTTATTGGTTTCTGACCGCCAAGATTTGAAAGAGCTATTAAGTTTTCAAATCTCTACGCGCAATCCCGTCACAGTTAGAGAGTGCAAATCCGCAAAAGAGGCCGTGGAGATTTTGCAAAAGGAAACGGAAAATTTTGGCTTATTGGTAGCGCCATATAATGGTGCTGATTCCGTCTTAATAAAACATCTGGCAAATTTAAAAGACCCTTTACCATCGATATTTTATTTTGATCCCGCGCTAATTTAATCGACGGCATTAATAAAATTATCGCCGATTTTCTTGATCACGGACGTAGTGATTCTACCATTTCTGAGTATTGTCCGATTCGTACATCTCTGTTGATTAAGGCCACACCATTGAAGAGCGATATTTTTATACGCTTGTCCGCGGACAAATACGTGAAACTTTTTAAGACTGGAGATGAATTCGATTCCGAGGATTTGAAGAGATACTATGAGGTAAAAGGCGTTGAATACATGTATTTGAAACGCACTGAAACCGCCGAATTTTTGGGAAAGTTTCGATCTGAGCTAGAGAGTTTGTTGGCGAAGCCGGATCTTGAGCAAGACGAGGCCCTTCAATCTGCGGAAATTAACCAAGAAGCAATCCATGAGCTTGTGCAAAAAATTGGATTTAATGAAGAAGTTCAAGATCTGGCTAAGAAAAACGTGCTTCTAACCCTCAAGGGAATTGGGACGAATCCGAAACTGCAAGAAGTGCTGAATAAACTTATTCGTGATGGCAATTATCTATCCCAGCACAGTACCGTGCTGGCTCATTTGAGCTGTTGTTTGGCGAAAGAA
>CAYZLH010000276.1:0-4348 GCA_964478795.1 uncultured Bdellovibrionales bacterium
AGACTTTTTGCGATAGCGCCACCTTACCGGCGAGGCAATGACGGGATTGATTTCGGTACCGTCAAGTTCAGTTTGGGCCCAAGCTAGTTTTTTTGCCAAACTCTGATTCTGGGGAAAGTCCCGATGGGCACAACCCCGGCACTCACTCACACAACCCATTTCCCTCATGTTGTAGCTGAATTCTCAATAGCGTCCACGGGACAAACGGCAAGACACAACTTACAGTTTTCACAAGAATCTAAATCGATAACAAATTTTTTTTCACCCGCAATGATGCTCTTCGTGGGGCACACCGGTTCGCAAACGGTACAATTCGTACAATTCTCGTTAATCTGCGACGACACTAACTCTTCTCCGCTGCCGATAGCCGCTTGACCGAATCTTCAAGGGCCAAGATTTTCTCCACGAAACCCTCTTCGTCCATTGGTTTTCGCTTTTCCTTCGTTAGCACATTCACCTGCTCTTCAAGCAGCTTCACTTTTGCTGCTAACTCGGCGTTTTTTCCGCGCAGATCCTGAAGCTCCTTGGGATCTTGTAATTTAATTCGCGCCTCTAGCGACGCCACAAGCTTTTCTTTTTCCTGTAGCTGCTCTTTTAGAGCGGAAACCTCTTCTTCGTCTTCCACTGTGGGCTGGGATTTCTTAAAATAATCTACTGCTAATTCAAGAGTGGAAAAAATCGGAACCACAGGGGGTTTGGCAAAGAGCTTTACGCTTTCTTTTAGTTCGGGATTCTCAGAGGCCAGGATGATTTTTCCCGCTAATTCTCGGGCATAAACATCAATAATTGCCACTTCCCGAATTACTTCACTCTCTAATTCCGTGGCATCTTTAAAGCTGAGAACGATCCGGTTTTTGCCGTCGCGAAGAAGCTTGGTGATCCCTGCTTTCAAGATAGCAAAATTTTTTGCATCAACACTGCCAGAGACTTCAAGAATCGCTACCGAATCTTCCTGGCGAAGTGCCAATTTCATCAATTCACCTTCGCTCGATAATAGAGGACTTTCATCACGTCTCGGCGGGAGATAATCCCCACCAAACGACTTTGTTTATCCAGCACAGGCAACCGCCGACACTTTAGCTGGATAAAGCGATCGAGAATTTCTTGGAGAGAGGTGTCTTCGTTTACCGTCTCTACGGATTTTGAATATGGAATTCCAATGCTAAAAACCGAGGAATCTATCTTTTGTTCTTTACCAACTTTGGCAATGATGTCGTATTCGGAAAGAATCCCGACCATCTGCCCTTCTTGATTCACCACGGGGAGTCCAGTTATTTTGTTATTCACGAGAAGCTTTACGGCATCTTCAATCCGCATTCCTTCTTTAGCCACGATCAATTTGCTGGACATAATATCTTTTGCAGTCGTCTTCATAAACTAAGCATAGGATGCAAAGGCTTTGACATCAAGGGAAAGCTCCACCATGCTTAAGATGTAAGATGAGTTCATTTTCATTGGAAAATACAGATCTCTTTCTTCCGTTAAAAATCGGGAAAACCGTTCGTGATACCTTACAAGAATTCCTAGATATCGACGTGACTGCCGAGGATTTAGTTCGCATTTTGCGAAAAAATCAGGCCTATCGTGAGCTTTTTAGTCGTTTTGTAAATCAGAAAACCAAGTCGGCAACAGAGGGCGATGGAAAAGATTCGCTCCCCACCCCCACCCATCGATTAATTGGCTTACTGGGAATGATCGGGAGCAGAAATTTAATTGTTGCCCTCAGAATGCATAAACAATTGGAAGGCACTTTTCCGGTCACCAAGGAAGGAAATGTGGACTTACAGGCCGGGCAATATTTAAAGCATGCCATGGAGATGGAAGAGGTATTCCTGAGAGGAAAATTAGAGTATTCGGAAACGGCCTATGCCGCTGGCGTGTATTTTGATTGGCTCGAAAAGATGTTCTCTAAACACGCGCAAAAAAAAGTTCTCGAACCGTATGCTAAAGATGTCTGGAATCGTGCCTATCGTACTGGGATTCTGGCTTACTTCTTAGCGAAGCAAGTGAAGGGAATGTCGTCCAAGTGGGCATTGGCCGCAGGCTTTTTATTGCATGGCGGGAAACTCTATCTCGCGGCCAACTTCCCGGAATATGCAGAATGGGATAAAGCTGCCACTCACCCCAAATTAAATTTGCTCGGCAAGAAAATTTTGGAAATGGAAAGATTCGGCTGGAACTATGAGGAAGTTAGCTCTCACACATTATTTTACTTCGATGTTTTTGCCAATTTACGAGAACCCATTGCGATTTTCCGGGAGCCTTACTTAGCCAAAGGCAAAGACCCTTATGTCTATAAATTTGCCGCTCTTTTACTCTTGGCGGAAGAAATGGCCGACAGCTGGAAAATTCCGGCCAATGAAAAAGACCCAATCATTCAGTCCTGGGCCCATCCGAGCTTGAAACAGCTACAACTCAATCCCACCAAGTTGATTCAGGTAATGAAATCAGCAATGACCTTAAAATAAAGCAGTTGATACTTTTTTGAGATCGCTCCAAAGCAATGGACTTATGGTATCGGAGCCGAGCAAATAGATGTGTTCCGTATCGCGTTTCGAGCTCTGCTTCTTTTTTGGCTCAGAAGGTAGAGTGCCCACGCCACCAAATTTTTCAAACCAATGCCGACGGATCGCCAGCGAATTGGAAATTAGTACTTTGTCTTTTACTTCTTGATCTTTTTTCCAACGGCCAAATTCGAACGTGGAGATCACCCGATACTTAGGATTGCTCTCCACGGGATCGATGGATTGGTAGCCTAACTCTAAGCAGTTGGAATATTTTTTTCGTCCAGGCTCGCGAGAGGTAAAGATTAGATCCAGCTCCCCTCTCGAGAATAGGGATTCGAGACGATCTAAATCAAACACATCGATTTCCGCAAACTGAACGCCAGACTCCAATAGTTGGTGCACAAAAGGTAGAGCCACATCAATTAAGCCCTCCAGAGTGCCCACCACGATTTGCTTCGTTTGGGATTGCTGCAAAAGGGCATCGATATCGCGATCAAAACTACGCATTTTTTTCGCGTAGAAAGTGGCCAGCGAATAAGCGGTCGGCGTCCAGGCCGCATTTCGCTTGGCGCTTCGATCTAGCAAAACCACGGAAAAGGTTTGTTCTAACTTTTTAATAATGCGGGAAAGTTGCGGTTGGCTTAAGCCAACGTGATGGGAAGCTCCCAAAAGGTTTTTATGGGCCACGGCCTTGGCTAAGATCGACAATTCATAAAGTGCTCGTTCCATGAAATGGTATGTATAAAATGAATATTACAATGTCTATTATTTATTTCACTAACGATGCGGGGAGGCGTAAAACAATTTTGCCCACTCCTCCCAAAGCGGTGGGCAACTCAATAACCCAAATCAACTCGAAAACCCTGGTACCCCCAGGGTTTTTTTATTCCGTTAGGTCACCGTTATTGGGCGGCGGTAAATCATCCTTCAAGTGCTCTGGCACATCGCCCACTTCGGGAGCTGCGTCATTCTTTGGGGCATGGGAGCGAGCGGCCGAAACCTTCGCCGCCTTCTTCCGCTTCTTGCGCACTTCTGCGCCCTTAGCTTTTTTCCCCTTGGCCTTTTTGCCTACAGCTTTCTTCTTCTTGGCAGTACCTTTTTTTGCGCTTTCCTTCTTTGCCGCAGGCTCACGAACCCATTCTGTGGATTCCGAATAACCAACCCCGGGCAGCAAGAACGCGAACATCAACACGATCCATAGTTTTTTCATGAGCACTCCCTCTCTCCCCCTTATCTTAGCAGTTTTTTTCTATACGGAGAGCAGATTTTGTGGTGCTATGCCCCCGGAGGATTTCCATGAGTAAAGCAAGAGTAGTTGGCATTCATTATACCCTAACCGATGAGTCCGGAGCCGTGATCGATAGCTCCCGCGGCGGCGAGCCGCTAGTGTATCTAGAAGGCGCAGGAAACATTATTCCCGGCTTAGAAAAGGCCCTCCTTTTGCTCGACGTTGGCGCCAAGAAACAAGTGAAGGTGATGGCCGCTGACGCCTACGGCGAAAAACGGGAAGAAATGGTGATCCAAGTTCCCCGCAGCCAGTTTCCTACGGATATTCAATTGAAAGTTGGCGATCGATTCCGCGGTGGACCCGATCACCATTCGCCCTTGTTCACGGTAGTTTCCATCGGTGAAAAGATCACCTTGGACGGCAATCACCCTCTAGCAGGTAAAGATCTCTCATTCGACGTGGAAATCACCTCGATTCGCGAAGCAACCTCAGAAGAAATGAGCCATGGCCATGTTCACGGTGAGGGTGGACATCACCATTAATCTTTTGTGAGTCCCCCGGTACTTGCCATAGTCGCTTACACATGGTGGGGATTTGTGCCGGTGTATTGGAA
>CAYZLH010000277.1:0-4344 GCA_964478795.1 uncultured Bdellovibrionales bacterium
TTCAGTATGGCACCCAACTGTCCCACTAAACTATAGTATTGATCGCCGTGGTCAAGAATCAACAAGTCGCCATAACCGCCAATTTTTCCCGAGAACACGACCTTCCCAGGATGCACGGCTTTTACGGAACTTTGCGGAGGAACTTGAATATCGATTCCTTTGTGAAAGGTATACAAACTGGTTTTGGCGTCATAGCGTTTGCCAAAAGTACTCACGATTCTTCCTTCAACCGGCAAGGCCAACGCACCTTTTTTCGCAAGAAACGAGGTCACTGCTTTCTTCTGGGCCTTTTGGTCCTCATAGTATTCTTGTTGCTTCTTCAACTCAGCCGCCAAATTAAATCGGCTGAGCATACCTTCCAATTCCCCTTCAGCCGCCTTAGCCGCCTGGTAGGCCTTCATTTTGGCCATTTGTTCGTTTCTAGTTTTGCTCAAAAGTTCTTTTTTCAATTTTTGGTTGAGCTCCAACACGGATTGTTTCTCACGGAGATCTTCGTTGTGGGCCAATAATCTCTCTTTTTCTTCGGCCAACTTTTGATTGAGAGATTCCACTTCGTCGAGAATCTTGCGCAAAGATAAAATTTCTTGGCGATCTGTGTGCAGAAGTTTTCCCACCATCTCGCGATAAAGGGCCAAATATTCACTGTCACCTTCTGTTAATTTCGAAATTGGTGAGCGCGTTTCTAAAGTTGGTAAAAGTGAAAGTAAGTGTCGTAGCCGACGCTTTCTGGTTTCAATGCTCGACTGCAAACTATCTTTCCGCAGCGTCATTTCCTGCACATGCGTTTCTAATTTTTCCAGCTCAATCGTTGATAGGCGGATTTCCAAAGCCTGTAACTTCAACAGCTTTTCTAGTTTATTAAGCTCGGTAGAAATCGAAGCCTCGGCTTGTTTCGCCGATTGAATTCCCAGTTCGAGGCGCTTTACTTCTTCTTGGATTTGCTCCAGCTCTTGTTTTTGGCTGACTTTCGGTGTGGCCGGCGCGGCCCAAGCTAACTCACTCAGCGCCAAGACTGACCAAAGCAGCAAGCATATTTTCGTCTGCTGATGCGTCATCAAAAATCTACGCGATCCTTCCTCGAAAAAGCGCGGTAAATCCTGCCAAAACATGGGCCACGAATGCCATTCCGGCCATCGATACTGCGGCTAACAAAAATTTTGCCGTATCAATTTGAAAGGGCTCGTAACCCAAGGTTCCGAAGAATTGGTTGTACAGCTCGGCCAAATAGGATTTTCCGGAAAAGAGCACCACAATGCAAAATACGCCCGTCAGTAATGACTGTAGTAGTGCCTCGATCATCCAAGGCAAAAGAATTTCGAATTTCGTACCACCAAAGCTCCGGATCAGCTGAATCTCTTGGGCGTCGGTATACAAAATATTTTGGTAGTGTCCGAGGCAAACCACAAAGAGCACTAGCCATAAGCCGATCGCCAGCGCAGTACCGCCCATGCCCAACCAGCGCAGTGAGGTGAGCGCTTTGCCAATGCGAGTTGCGCCATCGTCGATCCGTGTGACGTTGGCGATGGTGGAAATGGTATCGACCGTCTCCTCCCGCGCGTAGTTGTCTAAATCCACGGGAAACACTACCTCCAGCATTTTGGGGATCACCTCTTCGCCCAAACCAGCTATTGCCTCATGTAAATCGGGAAAGTGTTCCTGCAAAAATCCTTCGAATTCCTGCGCCGAGACAATCCGCGCCGATTCCACACCCTTGACTTGCATCACCTTCGTGAGCACTTCTTCTACAGTCTTCACTTCGGCGGTATCAACAAAAACCGAAGCCGAACGGGCGGCCCGCAAATGATCTTTTTGTCCGGTAAGCCACATCGACCACAAGCCAATTGCCGCGGAAGCCGTCAAAAGTGCAGCGCCACCAAATACGGTCAAGACCGAGGCCACCATTCGGCGCTTCATTCCGGAGATAGCACTCATTAAAAAATACATGCGCCCTCCCGCTCATCCAAGCGCACAGTTCCACCCGAAAGGTGAAGAGTGCGTTTGCGCACTTTACGAATGATATCTCGATCATGGGTGGCCACCAGCATGGTCATCCCTTTGATATTTAACTTTTGAAAAAGATCCATCACTGTCCAGGTGTGATCGTGATCCAAGCTTCCGGTCGGTTCATCGGCGATTAACAGATCAGGAAAATTGATAATCGCCCGAGCAATCGCCACGCGTTGTTGCTCACCACCCGATAGCTCTTTCACCGTAGCATCTAATACCCGCGGATGCAGACCCACTGCTTGTAGAGCGTCTTCCACCAGCTTTATCGCTCCGTTCCCAAAAAAACTTACCGTCTGTAATCCAGTGCCCGCCCGTCCGAAGAATAGGGGGATCGCCACATTCTCATAAACCGTGCGGTCTTTCAGCAAGCGATAGTCTTGGTGCACAACTCCAATGCGACGGCGCAACCTCAGCATTTTGGCTGAGCCCGCCTCATAACGAACGCCGTCAAGAGCCAGCGTTCCGGCGGAAGCGAATTCTTCCCCCGTGATCAATTTCAAAAGGGAAGTCTTGCCGGCACCGCTATCTCCAACCAAAAAAAGAAACTCTCCTTTTTTGAGCTCGAGATTTACGTTTTTCAAAACCAGAGAATTTGGATGATAGGCCTTCGAGACCTGTTTTAAAGAGACCATCATTGGCTCTTCCCTCCTACCTATAAAAATCGTAACACCCTTCCGGCTAGATGGATAGCCTTGCTTCCACTCCGTTCGCGAACTAAACTTAATGAAATGAAAGCCTTTTTCTCCACCCCGTCGATTTTTTTTCGCCTCCTCTGCTGGAGTGCCGGTGGAATCTGCCTGGGAATTTCCGCCCAAGCCGATCAAGAACCCCTGGTAGCCGGCCCCCTTACCCCCTTGCGCAAGGCACCCGTTTTTGAATCTGAAACCGTGTATTTGAGCAAAAATTGGGGCCCCGCAATCCCGATGGATCGCCCGTTTCGAGTAGAAAAGGTTTATGGTCGCTGGCTCTTTGGTACCCCCGAACCTCTTCCACGAATGCAGGCCAGTGAATATGCCGCGCCCGGGTGGGTGTTTAGTCGCTTTCTCTTGAAACCAGGAGATACGGATACGGCCTCGAAAAAAATTCGCGCCGAAGTTCAGGCAATCCTCTATCACTCCGGAAAAATATGGGAATTGCTTGGTCTTGCCAAAGATCCCCAACTCCTAGCCTGGAATTTTTATGAAAACTTGGTGCTTTCGAAAGGAGCCTTGCAACAGTTCCAGCAACAAGATCAAACAAATGCGGAATTGGAAAATACTCCATCACTAAACTACTCGTCGAATTACTTTTCCTTTTTGCCAATTTCCGCCATCGCCAACGCCGAACCGGGTAGTGAAAGTGTGGGCTTAACTGGCACGGATTTGAGTTTTCTCGACCAAGAATTTAAGGTCGTGCAGCAAAAAAAAATTGAGCAAAAAAAACAAGTTGAAGCACGAAAGTTAAAGCCGCCGGGCTCGCCCACCCTCACCGAACAAGTGAAACTGGCCCTGCTAGGGCGCTACATTGCTAGCCAGCATCTAGTGCTTCCACCGTTAAATCACGAGGAAGTGGATGGCTTCTTCTACCTAAAAGCCGTGGCCAAGAGAGCACTGCAGGGTTGCCCACAGAAAGTGCAAAAGTACTGGCAAGATCGTCACTGGAATTTCTTCCGCTTTTATCGCACGAAAAATTCTCCAGTAGCCCATCCTTGGCAAGAGGTCACTTTGCCTGGAGGATACTTTGGCGTCAGCGCTAAAGCGATTGATCTGGCTGGCGATGAATCAGAATTGGCGTTCCTTCTGGCGCGGCAATTGGTTCGCGAAAGTCGCCTAAAATTTCCTAAAGTCAAATTCCCGGCGAAAGATTGGTGGCGTCTACTTTCTGAAAAATCAGAAGATATTTTTGCGGCTCGACTAAAAGCCCAAAGCGGAAAATTCAGTGACAATCTCGACGTATCCGACGAAATTCAAATCGACTTGATCGCCGCAGAATGTTTAGCGAAATCTGGTTACCAAGCGCAGTCGGCTCATGTATTTCTGCGCAAAATGTTTCTGCAAAGAGAAGAGCGTTGGAGTCAGTGGTTTTTTCAACAAGCCATTGGTTTCGAATACCGCACAGAACAAGTGGGCGAACGACTCAAAAAAGAGATGGAACTACAAAAGTGGAACCCCGACGGAGTTAGAAATCAAAAGCGATTTGCCTCGGTGGCGAAACAGTGGAATCTAATGCCATGATTGGGCAACGTAACGTGTGGCAGAAAACAAGGGGACTGCGGTCCGCTTCAGGAATTTTTCTGGTCTATCTACTTTGCTCACAAATTGCCCACACTCTATTATTCACAATTGTTGCCTACTTAGT
>CAYZLH010000278.1:0-4334 GCA_964478795.1 uncultured Bdellovibrionales bacterium
CCAGCGAAGTTACCCGTGCCGCTGGATACTGAGAAGGTAGGCAAACCTTCCTCGCCACCATCTCCCAAAGAGATGCCGGAATCATTATTAAAAGATCCGGCAAGCCCGGCTCGACCAGATCCACCGCTAGTTGCCCGTCCACCCCAACTAACTCCAACTTGGCGCGTGAAGGTTTCAGAGGCAATGATAATTTTGGCGTCAATTAAAACTTGGGGCAATGCTACGTCTAGCTCCTGCACCAGCTTTTTTAGTCGCTCAATAGTATCTTTAGTGTTCGTTACAACGAGAGAATTGGAACGAGAATCAATTTCAATTTTTCCGCGTTTGAAATCCTGATGTAAGGTTCGTTCTTTTAAGGTGGTTGTCGTCGAACCCTGGGTCGTATCGGTGGCTCCAGCTACAGGAATAACGGTAGTGGTCGTCGGAGTATTTGAGTCTTCACGCGCCTTTAAAAGCTCCCCAATCATTTTCTTCATTTCTTCAGCCGTTGCAAAACTCAAAGGAATCACAGCCATAACAATCGGCTCCATTTGGTCGGCCAAATCTAATTCCTTCAGCTTATCTTCTTGCTCTTTGGAATAGCGATCCGCTGTAATAATTCGAACTACGTTTCCGGTCACTTTCGCACGCAAATTCGCCTGCTGCACAACGATATCTAAAACCTGATCCCAAGGCAGATTTTTTAATGCGTAATTTGAGGAATATTCGACATCCGAGTCAGAGATAATGTTTAATCCCGACGCCTCACCAATCAATCGAAAAACATCGTGAACATCGACCTTGCTTCCCTGAAAGGACACGCGCGAACCAAAATATTTTTTCTCTTCGGGTGGAGCATTTAATACTTCAAGTAATTTCTTTGCCGTGTCTTCACCTCGTTCGTTGGCCGAACTCCTCTGATTAATGGCGTCGGTCTCGCTCCATATCTTTCGCTGTAGCGAAGATTTCTCGAATGGCTTAATCAACTTAGCCGCAGCCGCCTTGGTTGGCCCAGAAACATCCAACAAAAACTTCCCGGGAATTTCACTTACTGTAATTTTCGGCGTTCCCGATGTTTTTAAAACAAACTTCGATACGGGAACCCCTTTCCGATGTGAATTATAGGGAGTCATTTGCAGTACTGGCAATCCTTGCGCAGAAAGGTCGTGCGACTTTGTGAGCCTAGCAGGCAACTCAAAGTTTTCTGCTTCGATCACAATCGTACCGTCACGAGAGTTTTCCGAGTGCTGAAATTTTCCCTTTCCGTCATACTGCAAAGAAAAAATTACTCGATTCTCCCCCGGGGTAAGAAGTACTGACTTGATGTTGCCTGCAAATGCTGTCGGCATGGATACAATCCCCAACAATAGCATTCTCACAACCATCGAATTCATTCTTTTCATACTTCCTCCCTAAAGCCCAAATGCGCTATTTATTTACTTCCGACCCAGCTCCGCCAATTTTCAAAACCACTTCGGATTTTTCTACGAAGCCTAGCGGAGTTTTTATGCTTTGCTGGACAATCAATCCATCGTTCACGATTTTCGTAATCACTCCACCATTTTGCCCCAACTTATCCTTTTCCTTCACGATTAAAACTTTTCCCTTTTCTTGATCCGGTAATCTTATCAAGGCGCGGGGATACTCGTCTCCAATCAACACAGCCACAACAGTGTACTGAGCAATCGGATATCGTTCTAGAACGGGGGCATTGGAAGCCACATCACGGATCCGCAAAGCCTCAAATGGTGCCGTCGGAGAAACAAACGGATCCTTCCTCGACGTGACATCTGGCACAGTAGAAAGTTTTTGCAAAAACTCCTCAATAGTTACCGCTTCTTCCGTGTTTGGCAGAGCCAATTTTACGAACACTAAAAGTTTAAGAAGGAAAGATAGCATTATTTTCCTCCTTGGGGGGGGGGTGCCGCTGGAGGCGCCTCGCCCCCAAAACCACCACGATAACGATAAGTAATAATCCTTAGCATCGATTTAACTGCGGGATACGAAGTCTTCCCACCAGTTAGCTTAGTAGCTGCAAACGCGCCCTCAACACCACCGAGCGAAACGAATTTGAGCCCATCTTTTTCAATACTAAAATCTTCGATACTAACCAGTCGTTTCAGATTAGCCATGCGATCCAGGAAAACAAAGAATTGTAAAAATGTGCCCTTCGCTTCAATGTTAAATCCGAGAGAGTTATAAAGCTCACCCACAGCTTCCTTGGCATCGGGACGAATAGATACAATCTCTATCTCTAACTGCTTGGCCTCTCGCAAAAGCTCCGACAGTAAGTCCGGAAGGAAAAACTGCTTCGGGAGAGCACCCTGTAACTTCTGTAATTCTATTACCAGATCAGCATATCGTTTCTTTTTCTCCTCGAATTGCAATTCGAACTGTTTGGCCTCTTCAATCTTTCGGGAAGTAGTTTGAATTTCGTTCTTGGTGATTTCGATATTCTGTTGACGTGTTTCAATTTCCGTATGATCGAGAGTAAAATAGAAAAATGCCGCAGCTCCGCCAATAGCTAGAATGACGTGGCTCCACTGCAACTTTTCTAAAAACTCCTTCAGCCTACCCATTAAGAGTCTCCGCTACCTTTCACCTTAAACTCTAACTCAAAATTTTTGATCTTTTGCATCGACTCAGGAATCCCTGGTATTAGCGTGCCAGGGTATTCCGTCGCAATTCCTTTAAATACAACTACCATGTATTGAGTAGATTCGGTAATTGATTTTACGAAATAGTTAATTGGGAAATATTCACAGCATGAACCCTTCACAGTCACGTTACGGCCTCTATATGCAACTGAATTTATCCAAACTTTGCTTGGCAATGAAATAATCATATTGTCAATCGTTCGAAAGGCCAAACTTCTATCTCTTTGTAGAGCATTCACCGCATTCAATTGTCGCTGTAGTTCGATCTCTTCTTTGTTCAGCTGCTCCATTTGCTTACGAATATCTTTTTTGCTTGCCAGCTCTTTGTTGAGCGTCTGGGCCTTTTCATTGAGAGCAGTCACTTCGGCTTCCAATTCTTGAATCTGCATCTCGTGGTAATAAGTTGGTGCATAGTTTGCAATATATAACCCAACTAACAGGATCCCAAAACGCACCAGCGCCGGGCGCATCTCAGAAAGATCGGCAGCGTTTATACCTAACTTTTCAAACTGCTCATCTAAGCCGAACGGAATCGCTCCCGCCGCCGCTTTCTTTTTACCTAGCAAATTTACTTTTATCATTTGCTAAGCCTCATTCCTTAGCGCTAATCCAACGGGCACAGCAGCGCTCGAGCTAATTGCGGCAAGAAACTCTTCATTAAACTGACGCCCCGAACAGGCAATTTTATTGAACGGATTTAAATACTCGATCGGTAGACCCAAAATTTCGGCCAGCATATTAGACAATCCAGGAATGCGGCTTGCGCCCCCACACAAAAAAACCGCCGTCACAGGTAATTGAACGGGGGAGGCTGCATAAAAATCTAAGCTACGGCGAATCTCGAGCGCGATATTTTCAGAAATCTGTGTCACTAACGGCAATACCTCTTCTGGGATTTGCCCGGTGGTACAAGCGTCGATTTTTAAAACTTCAGCCTCTTGAAATGAGATGCCTAGTTTGTTTTGCACTTCTTGAGTTAGGTTTTTGCCCCCAACTGCGACGTCTCGAGTGAAGATCGTTGTCTTATCACTAACGATATTTATTTTTGTCAAACTTGCGCCAACATCTACCAACACTACGGCGTTCTCGGGGGTCATTTCATAATTTTCCCAAAACACATTGGCAAGCGCCAGCACATCCACTTCAAGTATTTGGGGTTCGAGACCCGCCTCTTTCACAGCAGCCAACCGCTTTTCAATAAAATCTTTTTTGGCAGCGACGAGCAGAATGTCCATTTTCCCGTCACCCATGTCTTCTTGAACGACATCAAAGTCCAAACTGATTTCCTGCATGTCAAAGGGAATGTATTGTTCAGCCTCCCAGTACACCTGGTCTTCCAACTCTTTAGGAGCTGTTTTGGGGATCGCGATATGTTTAATAATTACCGACGAACCGGCCACAGAAGTACAAGCCAGTTTTGATTTCGTCGACGCTTCTTTGACTAGTGAGCGAATTGCGTCTACCACAGCAGCGTGATTTACGATTTCGCCGTCTACAACGGAATCTTCGGGCAAAGTTATGCTGGTATAGCTTCGCACCACCCAGCCACTTCGTTTTTTTTCTGCCTCAACAAGTTTTATTGCACTGGAGCCAATATCCAAACCGATTATCGGTTTTGCTCCAAGTCCGAATAACATGTGGTCCCCTCCCTAGGGCGCTTTGGAAAATCCTTTTTCCGCTAACAGCGTACGTAATTAA
>CAYZLH010000279.1:0-4313 GCA_964478795.1 uncultured Bdellovibrionales bacterium
GCTTCTTTGCCAAAACAGTTTCTTCCCTTGGCTGGTGATGAGCCGCTGCTGGTGACAACCCTCAAACGATTTTCTTCTTGGATTCCAGTGGAGAAAATGGTGGTGGTGACTACCAAAAGCTTAGAGACGCAGACCATAAACATGGTGAAAAGTTTGGGGGCAGTGAAGGTGTTGGCGGAGCCTGAAGCCAAAAATACAGCTCCTGCGTTGGTGATGGCTATGGAGTGGCTGCGCGCTCAAGACGCCAAGGCTACGGCAGTGGTGGTGCCGGCGGATCACTGGATTTCCGATATTCCTGAATATTTGACCGCCATGAAACGAGCGGTGGACGCAGCGGAAAAGAAACAACGCTTGTGCACTGTCGGGATTCAGCCCTATCGCCCCGAGACCGGTTATGGTTACATTCGCACTGGCGAACAATTGGCCGATGGAGTTTTTCAAGTGGATCGCTTCGTGGAAAAACCTTCGCGCGAAGTGGCCGAGACAATGGTGCAGAGCTCAGAATATCTTTGGAACGCGGGAATGTTCGTGTGGACCCTGCCCACCTTTTTTGGCGAGTTTGAAAAGCACGGCCCAGAATACATCAAAAGTTTTGCCAATTATCGCGCGGCCCTGGCGCAAAAATCCGATCCCTCTGCTGCGGCGATCGAGTCCTATAAATCGGCGCCATCCTTGAGTATCGACTATGCGCTTTTGGAGAAAAGCAAAAATGTGGCGGTCATTCCGGGCAGCACCTTTGGGTGGAACGATTTAGGTAGCTTCATTTCCCTGGAAGAGGTGTTTCCAAAATCCGAAGGCGGAGTTGGAAAGGCCGCGAAAGTTGTGGCCATTGATTCCTTAGCGAACATTATTGATGCCCCTGGGAAAACGGTGGCCTTGCTCGGCGTTACGGATATGATTCTCGTCGATACCGGCGATGTAATTTTGCTGGCGGCCAAAGATAAGGCCCAAGAAGTGAAGAAAATCGTCGAGCGGCTCAAAGCCGAAGGTCGCAAAGATCTCATTTAGCGGCGCATGCCTCACTTAAAGTAATACTTTAAATGTAAGAAGTTTTCTGAAGAAAGAACTCCCCACTTTCTTGGAGGAAACCTGTTTCAGTGATCTACTTTACGGAAAGCCGGGTTTCTTTTTAGGAAGAGAAGCTTCTCGTCGCAACGATCCACAGGAGGGTTTATGAAAATTTCCTTGATGGCCATAGTCGGCCTGTTGTTACCGCAAGTACTCGAAGCGGGAGAAGTCATCCGGTTAAAGTCCGTGGGAATTGTGCCAAGCGCTACAATTGCTTCCACTGGCACTGTGCAGAAAGAGCATGGTCTCTTCTTTCTGCAATGGAAAGGGGCGATCCGCGAGGAAGAAAAATCCGCAGTGCGCGCTTTAGGCATTGAACTTTTGCAATATTTCCCCGACGACGCGTTTTTGGTTCAAGCCTCCCGCGCCGCTTTGGACAATGCGAGCCAGCTTTCTTTTATTTCAAACTTTGTGGCCTACGAGCCAGCCATGAAAATGGAGCCCGAGCTTTCCCAAAACGGAATTTTTTCCTTCGACCGAATGGTGAAAGTTTCGATCCAACTTCGTCCTGGTGCCTCAGAAGCAGCAACCTTGGCTAAATTGTACCAAGGCGTTTCTGCCGGCGGTGGCGTGATCGTGGGTGAAACCACGGTGGGTCAACTATGGGAACTCGCTAAAAGTGAAGATGTGGTTTGGCTCGAGCGTTACCTCGAGATGACCACTTTTGATTTTAAATTAGACGCGGCGGTAAGCACTACCGGAACGCAAACGGGCTATGAAAGTGGCGTGAAGATTTTGAAGCCAGAGTTGGCTTACTCCATGGGTCTTACCGGTGCTGGTCAATTGGTAGCCTTCGCCGACACTGGCTTAGACACCGGAAACATTTCCACCTTGCTGCCTGACTTTCAAGGGCAAGTGAAGGGCGGATTTGCGGTGGGCTTAGGTGGAACCTCTTGGGGCGATCCCATGAACCACGGCACCCACGTGGCCGGTTCCATTGCTGGTGCTGGAGTTAGCTCCAACGGTCTCATCCGTGGGACGGGTTATGGCGCCAAGCTAGTGGCGCAAGGAATGTGGAGCGATATGATGAACAACATTATGCCACCCACAATTCCGAAGTTATTTGAAGGTGCCTATAAAGAGGGCGCAAGAATTCATTCGGATTCTTGGGGCGCTCCAAACTCCAAAGGTCGCTACGATAACTGGGCCGCTTTGGCCGACGGTTGGATTTTTCAAAATCCTGATTTCTTACCGGTATTTGCCGCTGGAAACGATGGCGCCGACACCAATAAAGATGGCGTGATCGACGAAGGAACTGTTTCTTCGCCGGGATCTGCGAAAAACGTTCTCACCGTGGGAGCCTCGAAAAACTTCCTCATGGAAGGCGGCATTCAGCGCAAAATGATCGAACTGCGCAATGGAAAAGATAAGTGGGGTGTAGAGCCAGTTGCCTCCTCGATGATTTCCGAAATTGAAAAAGGGATGGCCGCATTCTCCAGCCGTGGTCCCACGGCCGATGGTCGTTTGAAGCCAGAAGTAGTGGCTCCTGGCACCAATATCGTTTCGGCTCGCTCCAAGCATCCGAAGGCTAAGCCGGAAGATTCTTGGGGAATCTACGACGACAACTATCTCTTCATGGGTGGTACTTCGATGGCGACACCGATTACTGCTGGAGCAATGGCGGTGATTCGGCAGCAATTGGTTCAAAAACTAGGAACTGAATCCGTTTCCGCAGCGATGTTGAAGGCTACGGTAGCCAACACCGCAGAAGATCTCTTTCCGGGTCAGTTTGGCCTCCGCTCTTCCGGTCAAGAACAACCAACCCCTCGTCCAAACAACCACCAAGGTTGGGGGCGGGTGAACTTGGAAACTTTAGTAAACGCCAACCTCCAGTTGGTGGATGAAAAGGTGGGATTGAAGACTGGTGATGTGCGAAGCGTAAGAGTAACCAAGGGCGCGAACCCGCTCAAAGTTACGCTTGCATATACTGACGCTCCGGCCTCAGCCAACGCGCAAAAAACGCTGGTGAACAATCTCGACTTGATGGTGGTTGGTCCAGACGGGAAGCAGTATTTCCCCAATGGAAAATCGTCTCCTGACAGCGTGAACAATATGGAGCAAATTGACATTGCCGACGGTAGTGGCTCCTTCGAAGTGAAAGTAATGGGCAACAATATCCCACAAGGGAAAAATGGTGCCCAGCCTTTCGCCCTCGTAATTTCTAACTAAGCAAGAGCGGGAAGGGGATTCCCCCTTCCCGCATTGACGCCCTTGCGATTCCTTGCTATTTTCCTTTTAGAAAAGGGGCTTTAGCGCCTGATGTTTAACCGAATGAGGAGATACTCGTCTGAAAAATTCTTTTGGTCCCCGTCCTTTCCCGACAGCAACTCGTCCCAATCCCACCACCACCCCTGACACTCCCCGCGGCGGCAGCAGCGGTCCTACCACTTCTAACGATGAAAACCGCGTGAATGAGCGAATTCGCGTGCCGGAAGTTTTGGTAATTGATGATCAAGGCGTGCAATTAGGTGTGATGCCCACCCGTGAGGCTTTGGCCTTGGCGAAGGAAAAGGGCCTCGATTTGGTGGAAGTGGCGGCTACGGCCCGTCCGCCCGTTTGTAAAATTTTGGACTACGGCAAGTTAAAGTATACCAAAAAGAAGAAGAGCCAAGAGGCCAAGAAAAAGCAAAGTGTCGTAACCGTTAAAGAAATTCAGCTTCGTCCGCGCACTGAGGAGCATGATCTTGAGACGAAATTCCGCCATATTGTGGAGTTTTTGCTTCGCGGCGATAAGGTGAAGATTTCCGTAATGTTTCGTGGTCGGGAAGTGGCTTACGCTCAGCAAGGAAAAGAGATGCTGGAGCGAATCATTGAATCTGTTAAGGAATTTGCCATGTCGGAATCCATGGCCAAGCTGGAGGGCCGGCGCATGATTATGGTGGTTGGGCCCACCGGAAAAGCTCCAGCAAACATGGATCCGAAGTCGGTTCCCTTAGTTTCTTTGGAGCAATTGCAGCCAAAAACCTATGAATCGAAACCGGAGCCTAAGGCCGACCCTAAGCCTGAGCCAAAGGCCGAGGTGAAGGTCGAAGCAAAGCCCGAAGGCGCTACGGAATAACGCTTTTTTCTGGTCTCCGGCTGGTGGAGGCCATCTAGCTCAATAAATTGGACTTTTTTTGTTTTCCGCCTTGGCAAATGAGGTGGAGAACGCTATAAATCCAATCTTCTCAACAGGAGTTTGTAATGCCTAAGATTAAAACAAAATCGGCCGCGAAGAAGCGCTTTAAAATCACCGGCACGGGAAA
>CAYZLH010000280.1:0-332 GCA_964478795.1 uncultured Bdellovibrionales bacterium
AGTTCATTTTCCTTTTGTACGGGTATGCCAAAGGCTGCCACCGACTGAATTAGTTCCTCTGGGTCGCTTTGTAAAAGCAGGCTCAAGCTCGGCCAGGATTCCTTTTCTTTTTGCCACGGACTTAACGAAAAAGTTCCAATTACCTCTTCTGTCCCGGACCCCATTGGTTTAGATGCGGTGATAATCAGGTGGGGCAATGGAGCCTTATTGCGCTCTTCTGCAATGTGGGAATAGATGTAAAATGCCGGCGGCAGATAGGCCTGTGCTTTGGGGCTGCCAAAAATCAAAGCCAAAAGAAAAAACACTTACAGAAGAAGAGAAAAGGGAATTAA
>CAYZLH010000280.1:342-4308 GCA_964478795.1 uncultured Bdellovibrionales bacterium
CTTTTAATTCCCTAGAATATAAAGCTTTGATGTCGAAGCCAAATGAACCACTCTATCCAGAAAAAAAGAGAAAGGAAAAGAGTGTTGAACCAAGTAAAGCTATATAAAAATCAAAGCCAACAGAAAAAACGAACTCAACATTGTTCTCCTTCGCCAGCTTGCCAATCAACTGCAAGGCCCGCTCGCGGATTTCTGGTCGTTTCATTGCATAATGAAGATTTGCTTCGAGGTAACCGAACTTGTCGCCAGCATCGAAGCGCTTGCCCTCAAAGCGGTATGCATACATTTTTCTCTTTTGGGCCAACTTTTGCAGTGAGTCTGTAAGTTGTATCTCGCCGCCCACACCAGTTCCGGAGTTTTCCAAAAGCGGAAAGATATCGGGGGTAAGAATATATCTTCCGGGAATCGCCAATCGAGAGGGTGCGGCTTCTGGATCCGGTTTTTCCACCAAGGTATCTAGGAGCCACAAATTCTTGCTTTCTTCTTTTCCGCCAACAATCCCGTACTTTTTGCAATCTTCCTTATTTACTTCCATTACGCCAACTACGGGAGACCCTCCCGTCTGGTGATAAATGTCGATGAGTTGCTTGGTAACTGAAACTTGAGAATCGATTACGTCATCGCCCAATAAAACGGCGAATGGTTCATTGGCCACAATCGGCTTGGCACAGAGAACGGCGTGACCCAAGCCGCGGGGCACGCCTTGTCGAACGGAAATGATATCAATTTTTCGCAAAAGTTCGTCATCGAGATCGGAGTCAAAATAATCTTCAAGGCTGGTTTTGCCCTTGCTGGTGATCAAGACAATGCGCTGAATGCCGGCGCGTGCGGCCTCCAGCACGATGTGGTGCAGTATGGGGGTGTCAACGAGCGGCAATAATTCTTTGGCGACGGCTTTTGTAACCGGATAAAATCGCGTGCCTTTTCCGGCCACGGGGATCACTGCAGTTTTAATTTCCATATGCTTCCTTTGTCTCGTTATTATAGCATGGTATGAAGTTGAGAATGACGCAGAACGCATTTCTACATCTATTTCTTTTTCTCCTCTACAGCACCACTTGTTTTGCTACAGCAGAATCGCCTGTGGTGCAAGGTGTAGGCGGGGGGGCCAAAGCTGGAATTCCATCTGATGCGAATTTTTCCAACCCTGCAGCGGTAGCCTTACTTACTCAGTCGGCGGCTTTTTATTTCTATCAAAAATCTCAAATTCCCGATTGGAATGCTGGGGGAAAATATTATGGGATGGGTGCCTATGACAGTGGAAGCACCACGGTGAAGGGTTCGTTTGTTTATTTGCGGAATTCGCGGGCCCGAATCTCTCGAACCGGTACTCAAATTTACGAAGATCGCACGGAATATAGATTCGCAATGGGACTTTTGGCGACTAGTGATTTAAAAATTGGGATTCAGCCTCGGTATATTATTCGCAATACTGGCGAGACGAATACCAAGGTGTTTGATGGTGATATTGGCGCAATTTATCCGATTTACAAAGATTTGGCTGCCGGCTTTACCTACGAAAATATTTTAAATAAGCAGGGAGAAAAGGCGCCGACCATGGCTACAGGGCTTGCCTATGGTTTTTCCCAAGGAATGCAAGTTTTTGCCGACGGCATGCGAATCATGAAAGGAACCAACAAGGGAGATCGCGGTTGGGCTGTTGGCGGAGAATTTAGCTTTTGGGGTGAATTGCGAGTTCGCGGTGGAAAATTTCTCGATGTTTATAAGCGAAAAAAGGGTTGGGTAGTTGGCGGTTCTTGGACGGGCCCTCGCACTTCCTTTGATTATGCCTTACGATCAACGGGAGATGGCCCGAAGGAAAAGGATCACACCCTGTCGATGAAGGTGGCTTTCTAAATTTTTTAGATGCCGTGGACCAATAATGAAGTGGAATTTACAATCACGACTATTTCTCACGCTGGCGCCACTTGTGCTGCCGCTTTTTTACGTCTTACCTTACGCGTTTGTTGCGTCAGATTTTCGTGGCCTAATTTGGGTTTGGGAGTCGGGCTATAAGCCATTTTGGTTTTTGCTGTTTTTTCTAATTTCTCTCGCCGCCGGTTCGGCAGTTTTGCTTTACCTGCTGCAAGACATGGGGCGTACCCTTTTTCAGGTTGGAATATTCGTTTCCACCGCTCAGCTCGCGTATTTGGCCATGTCAGAGAGACGACATTCACTTTTGCTCTTTATCTTTCTGTTGTTTGCCATCGAGATTTTTTTGAGTGAGAGGATGAAGCGGGTTCTCACGCTTCCGTACTTTGACTCAAAAAGAAAGTGGTGGGAGGGGTTTCCCAAGGGCATTCCTGGATTGAGGGTGGAGCTTTTTTCGGAAAACGGAGATACTAAGGAATGTAGACTCTCTAATTTTGGCCCGGAAGGGTGTTTTGTATTTTCTGAGGCGGATGGGTTTTCTTTTTCACCGAGATCGATTCGCGTATTCAAGAAGAACGAGACCTTGTTGGAGGCCGATGTGGAGCCGGTTCTATACACCAGAGATGGATTCGGGTGTGGGTTGCGTTTTCAGCGGAATTTTGCCGATGGAGACTGGATCAAGGATCTAGACGATTATTTGGGCCATTTGCGGAGGGCTGGTTATGAAGTTCAATAGAGCGGCGATGATTTTGGGATTTTTTTTGGTGGTCTCTTGCACGAAAGCGCCTAAGCCAGAAACCCCAGAGGCCGCGCTTCAGCAATATGTAACTGCGGCCTTTAACGCTAAAGCCATCGAGGACCGCAAAAAGCTAATGGACCTAAGCACCGGTGATGCTCTTTACTTTATTCAAAACATGACCGACGACCAATTCAAACGACACTTTATTGATTCCAACTTACAGTTTGTGAGCATGAAGGCCAAAGATCTACGACAAGAAACTTCTGGAGATGTGAGCCTGGTCTACGAGCTAAACTACAAAGAGGGGAAAGTCGGCACCCAAATTGTTCATACGAATAAAAAGATCGCTTACCTTACTCACGACAAGGAAGCAAAAACTTGGAAAATTAAGGCGACAAAAAACCTTAAGAGCTTTGTCGAACGAAAAGAAGATTTAGTAATTACTCCTGAGACTACGGATAAAGAGGGTGCAGCCGAGCAGAAATAGAAGGATTGAAATTCCTTGAGACGTGCTTAGTCCCAGCATTGGCAGCTCCCCACGAATAGAGTCGCCCCGAAAAAACTCCACCGAAAAGCGAAGAGCACTGTAGCTCATCAGATAAAAATAAGACGCCGAACCGATTTTTTGGGGCTGGCGATAAAGAATTATTAGTGAAACAAGCCCAATCAAAATCAAGCCACCGCTTTCATAAAGTTGCGTTGGATGAAGTGGAAGTCCGCGGAGCTCGGGGGTGACCAGGGAGGATTCAAGTCGCATTGCCCAGGGTAAATCACATAATTTTCCATGGCAGCAGCCGGCAAAGAAGCAGCCCAGGCGACCGACGGCGTGAGCAAAGGCTAATGCCGGCACGCAAAGGTCGAGTCCCCGAAGCACCGGAATTTTCTTGCGGCGAAAATAGAAAACTAGAAATCCGGTGGCGGCAATAAAGCCTCCAAAAAAAACCAATCCGCCAGACCAAAAATAGAAAATCTCCCACCAGCGCTCAGCAAATGCCGAACGATTTTGCAAAACAAAGAAAAGTCGCGCGCCAATTACGCCGCTAACCAAACAAAAAAGAGCAAGGTCGGAAAAAGTATTTCTGCTGTAGCCGCCGAGTTCAGCCGATCGACGTAAAAAATAGAATGCAGTCAAATAGGCCAGGGCGAAAAAGAATCCATAAGACTGAACCGAAAGAGAACCGATCTGGAATAGCTCGGGATACACTATTCGCCCCTAGTTTCTCGCTCAAAAATTAATTGTAAGCACAGCAAAAAGAGACCAAAGGTGATGGAGCTGTCGGCGATATTGAAGGCGGGAAAATGCCAGCGGTGTTGAAAGTGAAAGTCTAAAAAGTCTACCACATATCCAGCGCGAA
>CAYZLH010000281.1:0-1049 GCA_964478795.1 uncultured Bdellovibrionales bacterium
CTTCGTCAAACCGAAACTTCCCCTTAGACATTCACAACGAAATCACCAAGGCGGGCCAAAGTGCTTTTCGCTTTTCTAATTTGGCCGACTTTTTAGCTAGTCCCTTGCGCAGAAAACCTTACCTGGCCGTAGTCGAAATTGGGAACCCCGAGGATATCAATCGCGGGATTTTGGCGTACGAGTGGGCGACGAGTGAAGAAATACCCAATCGATTTCTATTACTGCTCGCCTCGAAGTACCTGCAACTGGGAGAAAAAGCTCTGCGCTTGGCCGGCACAGAATCTGCCACGCTTCCAATGCCAAACAAAAATCTATTATTCAAAATCGAGCTACAGCTGAAGTTGCTCATTTCCGAAAAACCAAAGGCGGTCACAAACTCCTTGGTATTTAAAGCTGACATTCCCGAATTAGCCAGAACTCGGGTGCTGAAATTTAAGGGCCCCCTCCCTAACGAAGGAAAGTGGAACCGAGAATCGAAAGAATCACCGTCGGGAAAAATTCGCTGGCGGTGGGTAAGGGCCGAACTATCGGAGGGAAAGGAAGCGGAAAAGGCTTTGCCCACCTGGACGCTAGAAAGCAATACAGCGCCAGTTTACCTTCAGGAAGAAAAGGCCTGGAAGGTAGAAGACTCCTCGGCCAATATGCTCAGTTTTTACGGGGAAGAAGAAATTTATTCGCTAAAAAAACAATTAGAAGAAAGCGAACTCCAAACCCAAATCGTTAAAGAAAAAAACGGGGCAGTCGGATCGGAACAGGATCGGCAGCAAGTGGTTCGAAAAATCGCCAAAACCGAAGGCAATTCCGAAACTTCTGAAAAAATAGCAAGAGCTGAATCGGAAACCCAAACTACCGACCCCAAGCAAAATCCGCTGAAACGTTTAGATCCACGCACAAATACTAAACCAACCAAAGAAACTGGCGAAACGGTACCTAAAGAAGATTCAGGCGTAAAAGACGCACCAGAACGACCACAAATGGCGGAAAGGGCAAAGCCTTCCCAAGAACGGGAATCTCCTGAGGCGGTCAACGGACCTACCGCCATGAAACCA
>CAYZLH010000281.1:1059-4296 GCA_964478795.1 uncultured Bdellovibrionales bacterium
AAAGATGCTTCGGAAGAAAAATCCAGCCACGAACGAGAGTTGGGGTGGCGAGAAAAGACTTCTCCCGTTGTCGACCCAGTGTCTACACCTGGAGAAGATCGAAGTGATACCCAGTTTTCCGATAAACAAGCGGGAGCGCAAATGGGAGCCGTGGAGGAATTGCAGAAAAAGGCAAAGTACTCCATTACGGAAGATGCCTCATCAATCACCGATAAACGCAAACTGGAAATTCTGATTGAAGAATCGCTGGCCCCCAAGGCCGCTCATCTTCAAGAGGAGGATGCAAAGGTTCGGGAAAAGAAACTTTCTTTCCAAATGAATGAGCGCAATAAACGCGAGACACTTGCCGAGCAAGAAGAAATAGAGAGCCGACGAAAACATCGTAAAGAATTTATCGAATCGTCGCCTGAATCTGACCCTAAAAAGCAGGTGGCCGAAGTTAAAGATAAAATCTCGAATCAAACAAATTATGACACAGAATCGCCAGCCAATAAAACGAAGACGAAAGCCAAGGAGTTAGGCCAAGCTGCCGATAATAGTATTGACAAGCGCGAGCGTGAAATCCGCGCTGTCCCCCCAGAAGAAGAAAGTTTTCAATCCGTAGCGTCTTCGTATTTTCGCGAAAAGGAAGTTAGTAAAAAAATAATTACTGCCCCCCCGGAAAATATTGATCGCGCTGGAAAAATTGAAATTGAAATCCCCGCAGACCCGCAAAAGTTAGAAGCGGAAAGTCGAATTACTCAATATCCACCCAAGTTAGAATTAGAGAAAACGTTTGCCAAGGATCCGACCTCAACTCAACTTGATTCCGATTTTTTAAAAAGTCGGCACTTTGAAATTTTGACGCTGGCCCAACTCAACGATAAAAATTCCACCTGGCATCCCGTTGATCAGTTTCGCGTCTATTTCTCGGCACAACACCGGTATTACGGCATAAAAGACGTACGCGACATTTTCCCTTTATGGATTTATTCCGGAGAATTGGCTCCCGAGTATTTAGAGGTGGAAAAAGCCTGGAAATTCTATGATCGTGGACCCCAGCGCTTTTTGCTGAACGATCCGCTGCCGATCGCCGTAGCTCGGTTTATCCAAAAAATGGCGGGAATTCCGGAAGACCAGTTAGCAGAGGTTCAAAAAAATCTCCACAAAGCCACGGCAGTGATTTCGGAAGAATCCTCGGCAATTCATTCTGCAAGTTCCCAAAAGACAGACGCGAGACCGATACCAACGACCCCATCATCCACGACCCCGGCGCCGGAAGAAAAAGAAAAAAACCTTTTCCAGTATCTGAAAAAGGTTTTGGGCTTAGGAAAATAGGCGGCAGCTTTTCGCCGCCGCTGCCGTGAACTGCGAAGATTACGCCGATAATTACGAGAGACGCTGCCTGAGCTCTTGGTTTAGAGCTTCCAAGAATGGCTCGGTATTGAGGTACTGGCCTTCGGTTACCTTATTGCCGTAAATGCAAACCGCCAAGTCTTTAGTCATTTTTCCGGCTTCTACCACGTCCACACAAACTTTTTCCAACGTTTCGGCAAAGCGGATCAAATCTTTATTGCCATCCACTTTTCCGCGGAAGGCGAGGCCGCGCGTCCAGGCGAAAATGGAAGCGATGGGGTTGGTAGAAGTAGGCTTGCCCTGTTGGTGCTGACGATAGTGGCGAGTCACCGTGCCGTGGGCCGCTTCCGATTCCATCACTTTGCCATCGGGAGTGATGAGTACGGAAGTCATCAAGCCCAGCGATCCGAAGCCTTGCGCCACGGTATCACTCTGCACGTCGCCGTCGTAGTTTTTGCAGGCCCAAACGAACTCGCCATGCATCTTCAAAGCGGAGGCTACCATGTCGTCGATCAAACGATGCTCGTAAGAAATCTTTTTATCTTCGAATTTACCTTTAAATTCTTTTTCGAAAACATCTTGGAAAATATCTTTAAATTTTCCATCGTAGGTTTTGAGAATGGTGTTTTTGGTGGAAAGATAAACGGGCCAGCCCTTCATTAAGCCGTAGTTAAAGCAGCTTTGAGCGAAGCCACGAATCGAGGCTTCGGTATTGTACATCGATAGGGCCACGCCGGGACCTTCAAATTGATATACATCCCAGCTCTGAGCTTGGGAGCCATCGGCAGGCTCGAACACCATGCGGAGTTTGCCTTTACCGTCAATCTTCACGTCAGTAGCGCGGTATTGGTCACCGAAGGCGTGACGGCCGATGACAATAGGGTGAGTCCAGTTGGGAACCAAACGCGGTACGTTTTTACAGATGATGGGCTCACGAAATACAGTGCCATCAAGAATATTACGGATAGTGCCGTTGGGGCTCTTCCACATCTTTTTTAGATTAAATTCTTTTACGCGGGCTTCATCGGGAGTGATGGTGGCGCACTTGATACCAACTTGGTATTTTTTCGTGGCTTCGGCAGCTTCGATAGTTACCTTGTCATCGGTTTTATCGCGATTTTCCATGCCCAAGTCGAAATACTTAATTTCTAAGTCGAGATAGGGGAGAATGAGTTTATTGCGGATGAAACTCCAGATCACACGAGTCATTTCATCGCCGTCCATCTCAACCACAGGATTCGCTACTTTAATTTTTTGCATAGGCTCCTCGAAAGAAAAAGTTCGAGTATAGTGATAAGATCAAACCCAAGAATTGAAAAGGATTTTTGAGTCAGCAATATGCGTCAAATTGGAATTCTTCAGGCTTTGATTTCCGGACTATGCTTTGGCTTCCTCGGCGTGTTCGGAAAGTTAGCCTATAGTACGGGTTTAAAGCCCGGTGAGTTTTTAGCGTTACGCTTTCTTACCGCTTCGTCGATTTTACTTTGCCTTTTACTCCTCTTTCGCCGGCAGTGGCTACGCTTACCACCAATGATGATCGTCAAGTGCTTGGCCCTTGGCAGCTGCGGCTACGCACTTTTTTCTAGCTGCTACTTTTACGCTCTCCAAGGGCTCTCTGCATCGCTGACCGTGCTTTTGCTCTATACCTATCCGATCTATGTAACCTTGGCTTCGGTGTTTCTTTTTCGCGAGCGTCTCCGAGCCGTGCATTGGATCGCCTTGCCCGTGATGGGTCTAGGAATGCTGGGCCTAGTGTGGGGAGAGATGGCGATTCGTTCCTCCTCAGCTTTGTTATTCGGATTCTTCTCGGGTGTTTTTTATTCTGTCTATATTCTGTTTTCGAGTCGGTGCTTCAAAATATCAAGATTGTGCTCGATAACTAAAACAGTATTGCCCTGGTCG
>CAYZLH010000282.1:0-4287 GCA_964478795.1 uncultured Bdellovibrionales bacterium
CGAACCTTTAAGGAATAAAACAATTCATCGCAAGTGCGACGCAGGAGATGCTCGCCGAAATTGGATACTTCCGTATCCTCGTTCACAAACAATACTCTTCCGGTTCTTTGGATGGATTCTTTCAGGGCTTCCCAGTCGTAGGGATAGATCGTGCGCAGATCAAATACATCGTAATCGATGCCTTGCTCGGTCAATAACTTTTGGGCGATCTGCTGCACAATCGGCATTTGTCGGCCATAAGAAACTACGGTGGCAGCGTTGCCTTGCTGTACGTGTTTGGCCTTGCCGATGGGAACCATATATTTTTCCAATTTTGGCCACCGCGGCTTCCAATTGGCCAATGCTTTGGGATCCACGGGCTGGTCGATCATCGTGCGCAACTCTTTATCACTCTCGGGCTCACCGGGAATGCGCTCCTCACCGCGGGCGCGCATGAGCGCTTTCGGAATAAGATACAACACAGGGTTAGGATCTTCGATGGCTGAGAGCATGAGCCCATAAGCATCGAGGGGCGTAGACGGCATCACCACTTTCCAACCGGGAATTCTCGAGGCCCAGGCGTCGAAAGAATGCGAGTGGTATACCGACCCGTGAATGCCAGAACCCACGGGAGTCATCACCACGATGGGCATGGTGAATTCGCCTTTGGAAGTCCAGCAAGCGTTTCCGGCCAATTTTAAAAGATCGATGGTGTTGAAGATATAATCGCAGAATTGAATCTCGGCCACGCAACGTTTACCGGCAAGGCCCAAACCTGTAGCCATTCCGATAATGCCACGTTCATCTAGGGGCGAGTTCCAGGCCTTGGTCAGGCCCTGAGTTACCGTGAATGCTCCACCCAAGGGGGGTCCCACGTCTTCCCCAAAAATATCAGTGACGTCCATTTTCTCTTCGCCGTAGCGAAGAGCCATACGAATTGCTTGTGCTAAAGATGCCATAAAATTCCTCTAGTGATGTGCTGGGGGTGGAGGGTTCTGCGCGAAATCGATTCCCATCAATTGCGCGAACGTGTCCTTGCCTTTGTCGCCATTGGATTCCGCCCAAACGTGATCATAAATCGAATCTGGGCTAGGAAATGGCTCCTGCTGCACTTGTTTGTAGGATTCCGTAATTTTCGCCAAGGCCTTTTCATGAACGGCCTTCATTTCATCCTTGGTCATAATTTTTTGCTTCAAGAGTTTTTCTTCAAACACATCGATGCAATCTTCTTCGTTCCAGCGAGGCGCGCCGGAGGCGGAGGAGTGACCGTAAAGTCGGCTTACGCGCAATTCGAGCAAGAATGGTTTGCGCTCGGTACGCACATAATCCATGGCTTCTTCCAAGGCTTCCCAGGCTTCCCAAACATCATTGCCGTTGGCGATATTGGTTTTGATGCCAAAGGCTTTTCCGCGATCAGCCACGTTCTTTTCGCCGTGCTGACCTTCCCAGGGAGTAGAAATTCCGAATTTGTTGTTGGTCACGATCATGAGCAGCGGCAACACGCCGGCGGGACGACTGGACCAAACCAGGGCCGAAGCAAAATCACCTTCCGCAGTACCCGCATCGCCACCAGTTACCACGGTGATGCCCTTGCAGCCCTTTTCCCGTTGGGCGTGGGCGGTGCCAATGGCTTGTAAGTATTGAGCCTCGATCACGGAGAATACAGGCACCACGTTCCACTTGCGAATAGCATAGTGGTTCACGAAATTTCGGCCGCCGGAATAGGGATCCGCATCCACGGCCCGCATTTGACGGATCGTATCAATGCTCTTTCCACCCATTGCCAAAATCGTGGCACTGGCGCGGTAATGGAGGTGGAGAAAATCATTCTGAATCCCCTCTCCTCTTTTCACCAACATTCCAAAGGGAATGGCAAAGGCTTCTTCACCGGGACCGCCAATCCAGAAATATCCTTCTCCGGATTTGTTCATGCGAATGAGGCGTTCTTCTAAAATTCTCGCTTCCACCATGAGCGAGTGAATCTCACGCAACTTTTCGTTGCTTAGTTTTTTACTAGGCATTCATTTCTCCTTAGACCTAAGAGCCTATAATTCCTTACACTAATTTTCATTAGGTGTAACCTCTAGGTGCAAAAAAGCGGAGATATTTATGCGAAGCGTTAAAATTTCAGGTGTGAAAGATCGATGGATCCAAGTGGTGGCCGCCTCCACACTAATTAATGAAGAACTTTTAGTCGCCGGATTGCCGCGATTTGCCGGCTGGGGATTTCCGGTGATCACCGATGAACTACTCACCAAACAGTATCGCTATTTTGCTGGCACCGATGAAGAACGCGCCCAGGCAGTGATTCGCGCGTTGAAAAATTCAGCGGTGGGCGCTTTGTGGTGTGCCCGTGGTGGTTATGGATCCACCCGACTCTTTTCGCTCTTAGATAAATTAGGCGCCCCGAAACTTTTGCGCCAAGATCCAAAATTAGTCTTAGGCTTTTCCGATGCCACCGGCTTGCAGCTCTATGCTTACCATCACGCCAAGGTACCCTACGTACATTGCCAAATGCCCGCCACTCCTTCCTGGCAACGCATGACGCCCTCGGCGCAACGGGTGTTGCATTCCATTTTGGTGGGAAAAATGGCTACAGGGAAAAACTCCCACACGGCCCACTGGAAAACGAAAGTGGTGCAGGCCTCCCGAGCCGCGAGGGGAACATTGATCGGCGGTAACCTAACTCCTTGGCAACCCGATTTAAACGGCTGTATTTTGTTCATCGAAGATTGCGGCGAACTCCCCTATCGAGTGGATCGCATGCTCACTCAATTGGCTAACGCCGGAATGCTCAAGGGCTTGCGGGGCGTACTCTTAGGAGATTTCGAAGCCGACGTAAAATACCGTGAGCCCAAAGAAAGAAAATACTGGAAAGATATTTTTGCCGAACGCTTCTGTGACCGTGGAATTCCAGTTATCGCTGGATTACCCGTAGGTCACGGAAAAAAGAACGAACCCCTGCCATTAGGCGTGCTTGCCGAGATCACTAAAACAGGGAAAATCCTTTTACTGAATTCGCCCACGACTTGACACATCTCATGACTGCCAAATTTTGCCGCAGCCAAAGCCATTTCTTCTGTCGCCAGAAATTCTCTTTGGAGAAATCGTGCAGGAAAATTTGTTAAGCGCTAGGATACCGCAATTTTCTAATGCTACAATCCTCCAATGAACCTTCTCATTTTTTTCCTTGGTTTTCTCTCCAGTTCTACTTGGGCCTCTGAAGTAAGAATCGAAACCGGTGTCTATCAAACCGTGAGCAATCGATTTAACATTCCCAACCCCGGTGGTTCGCGCTTCGGCCTGAAGGACGAAAGCGCCAAACTCTACGGCCGCCTCCAGGGCACATTTGGGGTTTCTGAAAATGGTTCATTACGAGTTTTGGTAGCCCCACTAACGGCGAAGTACACTTATCAAAATTCCCTCCCATCCGCCTTCAACGGACGAACCTTTCCAGCCAATACTCCCCTCAATATTACCTATCAATTTGATTCCTTCCGCCTGGGGTATATTTATCAATTCTACCGCGGCGAACGATTCCGCGCCCAATTTGGCGGAGTGGGAAAAATTCGTAGTGCGAAAATCTCCGTAGATGGCGGGGGCGTTTCTGAAACCTACGATAATGTGGGATTTGTGCCGTTGCTCAACTTTGGCTTTCGCTGGAAGTTTTGGCGTCCGCTCGAAATTCATTTCGATCTCGATGGTGCGGCGGCCAAGCAAGGACGGGCCTTTGATGGCGCCCTGGAGCTCTTTTACCCTCTCAGCAAATCGGAGTCTGGCCTTAGTCTCGGCGTTAGAACTTTGGAGGGCGGAGCCGATAACGAAAAGGTTAATACCTTTGCCTTATTCCAGTACGCTTTCGCCGCTTTTACGTTAAACTTCTAATCAGCCAGCCAATGTTATGACGACACCAACTCAATCCAATTCGCTCCCGAAAATCGCCATTGCCGGCGCCAGTGGTTTTGTGGGCACATCACTCGTAAAGGAATTGCAGAACCAATATTCCGTTGTGGCACTGGGCAGATCTGTGCCTCCTCAGCCCTGGGGCCATGGAATCGAGTGGCGAGTAGTCGATCTCTTCTCTGCCGGCAGCGTGGCCGAAGCTTTGAAAGATGTGGATGTGGGAATCTATTTGGTGCACTCCATGCTCCCGTCTAGCAAATTATTTCAAGGTGATTTTTACGATACTGACATGTTGTTGGCGGATAATTTCGCCCATGCCTGCAGAATCAATGGAGTGAAACAAATTATCTACCTTGGCGGATTAATGCCCGAAGGCTTCGTCAGCTCCCATCTGCGCAGCCGCTA
>CAYZLH010000283.1:0-4241 GCA_964478795.1 uncultured Bdellovibrionales bacterium
GATTTGGTTATACGCACTTTTTGGAACATTGACTTTCTTGATGAAAGAAACGGGATTAGCGATCATCGTACCTGCATTCGCCCTAGTAGTCATGGAGCAAATTCAGTCAAGGCGATGGAATGTAAAGGAATTGGTCGGATTTGTTTTCCCCATTCTGTTTGTTGGGCTCTATCTGGTCGCAATAAAAATTACCACAGGGAATTTTACCAATTTTCCCATGTTGCATACGGTGGATTTACGGATTTCAGAGATTTTGTATCGGGTGAAAGTATATTGGCACAGTTATATCTTCACATATATTGGACTCCGATTTGTTTTTCCGGCAGCCGTGGCGTCTGCGTTAATTTTCCTATTTACCAATTTTTTTGGATTGAAACGATATAGCCTAATTGTTGGGGGATCGTTTTTGTGTTTTCTCGCGGGAGTTTCCCTGTTGAACTTCGTGAATCCACGCTATTTTCTTCCAGTGTATGGTCCGTTCTGCGTGTTGGCCGTGGCAATGGCGGCAACCATTTCCCGAAAAAAGGCAGTTAGTGTTCTTCTTTACATTGTTCTATTAATTTTAGTGATTTCTGAACATTGGAATCGCCGATTAGACTTAAACGACGGTGGCGAGCCGAATATGCAATACGTAAAGATGGTGGAATTACATTTGGAAGCTATTAAATACATTGAAGAGAACTATCAAGACAAACGAATCTATGCCGAATGGCCGCTTGTGCACCAGCTTCGAGATCCATTTTTTGGCTACGTCAGTAAGCCCGTGATGTATGGGAATCAAGAACAATACGATGTGATGGTGATCGCGAGTGATTCAGATTTAGTTGCCTTGCCGGGCCAAGAGATGATGGTTAAAGCCAGTCCGCACGTTTTAGATAAGACATTTGAGCGAGAGGGTAGATTTGTTAAAATTTGGCGCAAAGTTTCGAAATAGGTGAAATCCATAGGCGCACTTATTCTGATTCCATCACGATGGAAATGATTACAGCGAGACTTTACAGAATAGTGTTTCGAAGCTTGCGACCACGCGCGTCAGGTGGGGCACCCCCAGGAACTTAGAAAAAGAGTTTTTTGTCTAACTAATTTTTGTCGCAGAATACCGCAGCCGGAGAAGAAGGTTTGACAGGCTGGCCGCACCTTCGCATACTTTTTCTAATCATTCGCAACTGCATGGAGGTTTTTGTGAAACTATTCGGTCTTGCCCAATTGTTCCTCGCCACTTTGGTTTTTTCGCCTGCGGCGCTTGCTGCCGACACCATCGATTCCTTAAAACAAGAAATTCGCACTTTGGCTTGGGCCAATATCGACAAACCCGAAAACGAACAGCAAGTTCGCACCCAGTTGGAAGGATTAGTGCAGCGTTTGCAACGCATTGCCCCCCCCGTAACGGAAGAAAGAATTGGGCAATTCTCACCAGGCGGTTGGCAGCAAATTTGGTCCGATGAACAAAATATGGATCCGCCCGGAGCCCCAAAACGCGACCTTCGCCAAATCTATCAAGTGGTAAACCCAGCGGGTTGGGGATTCAACTTTGGGCTGCGCGAATTGGCGCCCGGTCAATTCATCACCTTCGCCTTGCAGGTTGCGGCCAGCGTAAAGGGTGACCAACAGACCACGGAAATTACCAAAGCGTTTAGCAATTCTCGTCGTTTAGAAAGTGGCGAAGACTTAATTCAGTTGGCGAACGCGATTTACTCCGGACAGTCGGAATTTGTGGAAAGAAATGCCGGGCGCTTCCCCAAGGGCCCTATCGGCGCCAAAGGTGTGTTGCAACTGCACTTCATTGATGAAGATTTGAAAATCGGCATTTCGCCAAACGTCTACAATGGAAAATTAGAAATGTTTGTGATGGATCGAACCATATTGGTGCGAGGTAATCGATGATTGCCTTAGGCATTGCGCTCAGTGTTTTCACCAGTTTCGTTGTGGCGGCACCCTCCGCCAATGTTGCAGCCTCCGCGGAGCAGCCACCCTTACGTGCGGTGGACTTTGTGGATCCCGTTCGCTACGTGGGGAATTGGTATCAGGTGGCTGGAAACCCCATGCCCTTTGAGCCCGAGCGCTGCGATTGCCCTCGCCAAGCTCTAGCCCTGGGGACTGAGGCTATCGCCGTTTGGAACACTTGCAATATCGGTGGCGCCGGCGGACCGCTCTATTCGATTCGTGGCACGGCGAAACCTTTAGATGCCACCAATGCCAAGTTGGAAGTTGATTTTGGTTTGCCACGCAAAGGCACCTATTGGGTAGTGGGTCTAGATCCTGACTATCGATGGGCTGTGGTTTCAGAACCTAGCCGCACTTCACTTTACATCTTAAGTAAAACTCCCGTTTTAGAAGAAAGCTTGAAACAAGCGGCCTTGCAAACGGCGGCGGAGCAACTGAGTCTCGAAAAGCTTCGCTGGAATGAACACACCAATTGTTCCTATCCCCAATAAGGAGAAATCATGATCGCAAAAATTTTATTCGCTAGTTTATTGTTAGCCGCACCATCCGCTCCCACGGATCCTGCCCATCCAGGCAGCAAAGTGTATTCGCAGGAATCCGAGCAGAAAAAAATCAAGTGTAAGGGCCGCGATGTGGATGTGTTTTTGCCAAAGGGATTGCAAGAGCCATCAGTTGTGGTTTTTGGTCATGGCCAAGCGCTCGATGTTTCCCACTACAAGGAGACCTTCGAGCACTTAGCGAAAAAAGGAATCGCCGCCATTCACCCGATGTTTGATACGGGTTTCTTCGATCAAGACTGGAACCGCATGGCCAAAGACTATGTGGAGCTCACGGACTGCGCGATTACACAATTTAGCCTCAGCCGAAAAAAGGTGGTGTTTGCCGGTCACTCCAAAGGCGCCTACGTGGCTTCCATCGCGGCGGGCTTAGCGTTTCAAAATAATTTGACGGTGAAACCAGGAGCCGTGGTGCTATTTGCTCCTGCTGGCGCCGATGCCAACAGCTTGCCAAAAATTGCTGACAACGTATTTTTGACCGTGGCCTATTCGGATAAAGATACTGTGGTATCGCGTGATCTTAGCGACACAATTTTCCGCAAAGCCGGTTCGGACCGCAAACAGTTCATTCAGGTGAAGAGTTATGCAGATTTGGCCGCCAACCATTTCTGGCCGCTCACCAAATCGTCGTTTTTCGGCGGTGGCCCCGAGGGAGCGCTTCATTACTACGGATCGTGGAAGTGGTTAGTGGCCAGCGTGTGGTTCCTGGAGCGAGGGGAGTCAGAGTATCTCTATGGAAAATCCTCCCTGGAGAAGGGCCAAGAAGGTTTGCTCGACGACGCTCAATATAGCTGGAAAAATTAATTTTCCTTGTAATGCAGAGGGCGGAGAACCGGAATGGTTTCCGCCCCTTTTTATTTTTCCCGATTCGAGCGTAATTCTTCGGAAAACAATTTTTCCGTAATCTTCCAAAATTTTTCCTGTTTCCGCGCAATCACAAAGGCGGGTAGGCGAAAGAGCGCCTGATACTTAATTACGTCTTGTGGTGAGCGAAATTCTTCCGATAGTTCGGGGCGACGCAGATGCGAGCGCAGAAAATTGATGTGAAATTTCTTTAGCGAGCTGGGGTATTGGAAAAAATGGGCCTCGCTTAAATACTCGCCATCGGTATCGTAATAACGAATCTCGAGGAATGAATTTCCATTTTTATCGGATCGATCTTCAAAGGTAATGCGATCGGGTTTCATCACATGAGCATCCTTAGAGAGGCGGGCCTGTTTTAATTTTGCCTCGGCATCCACCAGCACTGTATGGCAACGTTCACATTCTCGCGCCGTAATATCATTTTCCGCATCACAAGCGTGGCAGACCTTAAAACGAAAGCGATACCCACAAGGAGTGATTTCGAGAGTATCTGGATCCTGAATGGCGCCCTTACACTTGCGGCCAAAATGTTCGTACACGTGGCCATCATCATCGGCATAGCCCCAAAAGTGATTATCATGTCCACACTGCGGGCAGGGCACCAAGACTGGCTGCGTGTCGGAAGCAGGTTTTTTTTCACCCACTTCGGGGGAGAAAATATCGTGACCCATCCCCGTATAGTCGAGAATGAAGCAATCCTTTTTCTCGGTGGATAAACGCAATCCTCTCCCCACAATCTGTTGATAGAGGGAGTTCGATTCTGTTGGTCGCAGAATAGCAATCACATCCACATGGGGAGCATCAAATCCCGTGGTAAGCACGGAAACGTTCACCAGATATTTGAATTTTTTCTCCTTAAACTCCTGCACGATCTGG
>CAYZLH010000284.1:0-4230 GCA_964478795.1 uncultured Bdellovibrionales bacterium
TGTCTCCGAAAAAAGGCATCTCTCACGATGCCTTTTTTTTTCTTACTTCTCTCCAGAAAAATTTCCAGCGGTCGATAGGTTTTTAGCGCCGGAAACTGGGAGAGAAAACATGAAAAAACTTTTCATTCGTGAAGACAAAAGCGGGTTTTATCATCTAGAAAAATTTGGCTTAGATTTTACGGGTCAAAATGGTAAAGAGATCTTCGACTTACAAATCGAATCGAAAAGTAAAAGTATTCAGCTCGAGTTTCCTAGAGTCACTGTTTTTGATTTATTCTTAAAGTTTGATTTTCACCTCCCTGAAGTAAAGAATAACTCCTTTTTGTTTCCCCACTTTGTACGCGTCCGCCAAGAAGGCACCGAAATTATTGTGGAAGCGAGCACCGGCACGCTTTACGATCTTTTTAAGGAGCGGGCGGCTAGTCAAAACTGTCAGTTACGCGCTCCATTGCCGATCAGTTTCTATTGGAGCGGCATTACGGATCGCGAAGTCGCATAATTAAATAAAATATATTTATAAAAGTGCTGAGCGGGCGGGTGGTCTTCGCCCTTGCCTTATTTTTCCTTGTCTATTTTAGGCAGTTCGTTACGCAGCGTTTTAGATCGTAGCCGGGGCGATCAAAAGTGGCATGACAAGACTCGATACAGGCTTTCTTTTGGGGATCGAGATTGGCTTGAATAGGAGCTACGTGGATAAGCGAAAGAAGTAGGCTTAGGGAAAAGAGCATAAGGTCTCCAAGAAAAAGGGTGGGACAGGGATAGCGATTCTTCGCTAAAATCGCAACTAGCCCGCAGAGGAATTCGAAAATTTAATTGGCAGGTGTCTAAGATTTAGACAGTATTCATTCCTAATTTCAATAAGTTAGCTCATCTTTTTTTGGCCTAGGCCTTGCGTGCATTAGGGTAGAGGCGATGATTGCCTCTGATTGTGAGGGGTCTATGAAATCGCTTTTAATCCTTAGTTTATTTATCCCAACTGTCGCTATTTCGGGGGCCGCTCCGAATCTTGATCTCAATGCTCCCGGGCTAGATCAGAAAGTAGCCGACTATTTTGCCGTGGTGAACGGTATTGAAAAACAAATGGATATCATCCAAAAGAATTCTCCAAAGTGTACGCCTTGGGCCAACCGTCTAAATAAAGGCGTAGAAGAAGCTAAAGAAGCTTTGGCTCGTAATGAGAAGGCAATCAAAGGCGCTCATTCTAACTATCACGCCAAAGTGGCTGTTATTCAGAAAAAATTCAGCGCCGATGGCACCACCATTATTCAAGGTGGGGCACAGGCTTTAGAAAAAGGCATCCTAGTACCGATCAAAGCAGAAGTGGCAACTGCTCGTAAGACCATCGCTGTTCAGCAACAAGGCTTGAAAGATGGCGATAAAAAACTGGAGCAGAACAATAGTACGATTCGCGGACTTCTTGCCGGCAATAAACAAGAGTGTAAGGCGGCACTAAAAGCTTATGATAATTCCTACGCCTGGAGTAAGTCGTTACCGAAAAAATTGGCTGCCGTAGATGCCGCCTTTCAAGGGCAGGTAGAAGTAGCGCAATCGAAAGTTGATCTACTCACCGCTATCGCTTCAAAATGATTCGTCTCTCGCTAGCGGAACAAAATCCGACTCGCCCGGCACTTTGGGAAAGGATTGATCCCACCATCGTTGCTTCGCTTGTTGGATTTTTTCTTTTTCCGAATGCACGAAGTTCCAAAAAATGTTTCGACCTTCGGGTAAAGGCGCGCCACCTAAGATCATCCAATGGGAATCTTCCTTTGCGTCGATTTGCATTTCCTCGCGGAACACACCCATTTCTAATGGGTTCACCGTTTGCCCATTAGAACTTGCTGATCCTTGTAGGCAATAGAGCCCTCCTTCTTGACCGGGAAAGCGATATGAAAAAGTACCGCCCTTGGGAATATGAACCTCCAGATAAAACAAGGGAGAGTGAATCGGTACTGGAGATTTCTGACCAAAAGCTTCCCCAGCGATCAATCGAATCTTCGCTTGTCCCACGGTGAATTCGGGAATTTCGGCTTGGCTGAAGTGATGAAATGCTGGGGCTGTGTCTTCATGGGATTTTGGCAAGGCGATCCACAATTGAATGCCATGTAATATGGCCCCCTTATTTTCGGAAATGGGGCCGGTTCGCTCGGAATGCACAATTCCGCTGCCAGCAATCATCCAATTGACTTCACCCGGACGAATGGGTTGCTTGACCCCTAGGCTATCTTGATGAAAAATTTGCCCGGAGAAAAGGTAGGTTAAAGTAGCGAGGCCAATGTGCGGATGGGCTCGAACCACCATTTCATCCCCATTTTTCAGGAGAAACGGACCCATATGATCCCAAAAAATAAAGGGCCCGATGAGTCGCTTCTTTACGTAAGGTAAGACTCGATTCACTGTAAAACCATCACCGAGGTCAGTTTTACGTGGCGGAATGATGAGTTCCATAGAAAATCTCCTTGCACACGGTAGGGGATGGATCGCCCTAACATTTTTCGTTACAATAGTCATATGGATCAAAAAAAGAAAGCACTTCAGATAGCACTTACAGGTATCGCCGTAATGGCCATTGTGATGGTGGGATTCTATTTTGTTAGGGATCGAACGCAAAAAAGCGAAAGTGAAGTGGACTATTCGGAAACCGGATCAGATTCGGGAGCGCCAAAAGGTGAACGGTCAGAATTCGTAGGGATGTACACTCCGGATGGTCCCTTAGAGGCCCAAGAAAAGCGTATCGCTTTCTTTATGGTGAATCGCGCGGAGGATGGCGGTTACTTAGGCTCCGCCAAGGTCGATGCGGTCGGCTCGGATCAAAGTATTTTTTTCCGGTGTATCGATGTGAAAATCGATGAAAGGGAATTTTTCCTAAACTGCAAACATGAAACTGAAGGCGCAATTTCTTTGAACGGTACCTGGTCAAAGGCATCCGGGCAGCTAGAGGTAGAGGGCAAAGTATTGTGGAGCTATCAAAGTCAGCCCGTTTTGGAAATTCGAAGAAAATTTCAATTCATGCCCGAGTGATAGACCCGAAAGATCGCTCGTGGGACAAAGCCTCGTTCGCGAGGAAACTGCACGCCGACCGGAGTCACAAAATAAAAAGTTTTCTGATGTAATGTCGCTTCGAGCGCATCAATTAAAAGCGGAAAATCTGCTTTCTCTTTGACGTACATTTGCGTGGCAAAGTAGGAGTTTTCTTCAATGTCCGTAATTCGTAATTTTCCTCGTACGGCCCTTCCTTGTCCGTCCTTACCGTAGGCCACAAACCATTGGGTGTATGGATCCATCGCACCAAACTCCAAATAGTCATTGTCGTCAAGGGAGCGATAGTCAGTTAGCGTCGGCACATCTTCGACCCGCTGCAATTTCCATTCACTTTGCCCAACGCCTTGGGGTTGCTTTTCCCAAAGGGTGAGCTCGGCGATTAGTGGAATATTCAGTTTTTTCTCCTGAAAGGTGACCAGAAAATACGGTGGCGATAAATTCCAGCCTTGCCAATCACCGGATTGATGAAAAATTCCGTGAAAGAATTTTCCGCGCGGAAGGAATTCATTATCAATGGGGGTGGGGGAATGAAGAATGGCGCCTCCCTCGAGTCGCTCCATTTTCATTTTTAAACGGAATCCTAGGCGCTCGACGGTTCGGATTAGAATTTCAAATGGGGAAGTCATCTTGGAGCAGCCTACAAAGCTGGGGAGGCACTGTCATTCTGCCTTGCGTTAGGGTGGGAACGGGGATGAATTTTTAGCCGATTGACCCCTTTTCGGGTGCCGCCCGAAGGATTTTTACCTGAGGCTCGCAAAGACAAAAAATCCCAACTCTCCTCTCGGAGCCTCTTCGTAATTCTTCTTTTTCTCCAGGCAAATTCATCTGTCTATATTATCCCCAATTTACTTCTGCTAATCAATTCCGCCTGGACCGTGAAATAAGGCACCACTTGCTCAAGTGGAAGAGAGACGACAGGACTCGGGTTCAATGGCGCAGGGATACGCAGCCGCCGCATGAGAATTGCTACGAGTACTCTTGGTAAGACGACGAACAGAAGACTGAGAGCGGAATGCCAGAAACGCCGAGTTGAGTACGGCACCATAGATCTTTGAGCGAAAGCAATAAGTCCGTAAAAAAGCGCGGCAGAAGTAGCTGGGGATTTTTGCGGGTTCTATTTTTCTCCAGGTAAATTCGTTATATCTTCCTGTGACTGCGAGCTTCTGAACGGAGAGTGCGGTGAGCTTTGAT
>CAYZLH010000285.1:0-4214 GCA_964478795.1 uncultured Bdellovibrionales bacterium
CGAATCTCCAGTGACGTTTCCAATATGGAGATTTTAGTCACGCAAGGAATGTCGGCCATCGTGCGGGATATCCCCATGATCGTTGTTTTGCTAACAATGATGTTCTTTATTCATTTCAAGCTGAGCATTATCTTCGCCTTTTGTTTGCCCATTTACTATTTTATCAGCCACTTTTTCACCGTTTGGATGCGTAAGACTACTCGCACGTTCCGGCGCAAAACCGTTTCTTTCGAAGAAGAAACCTATGAATCTATTCACTCTATGGCAGTGGCCAAAAGTTTACGGGGAGAAGACAAACTCTACGCGAAACTCATCGGTCGGGCGGCCGAGCTGACCCAGACCGGAGTGCAGGTGTTATGGTCCAACCAAGGCTTAGAAACCAGCATCGGACTCGCCCAATTTATCGTGCGCGGTACTTTCATTTTTCTTGGTTGCTGGGCCATTTTCAAAAGTGAAATTGGCTTAGGGGATCTGTTTCAAATGTTGGCCTATATGGATACGCTCTCGAAACACATCAACAATATTAATAAATTCCTTTCCAAATACCCTAAAACCGCAGCTAGCATGGACCGGCTAGAGGAACTCAATGGTGACCTCAATGAAAATCCAGAGACTTCGGGCACATTGCTTTTAGGCACAGAACAGTTCGCTAAGGACCAAAATGCGTTCACGTTTGCCGGCGTTTCCTTTGAACATAAGGAAGGAAAACGCCTCTTTGACCGTTTTACCTTCGCCTTCCCCAAAAATACTTTGGTGGCCTTAGTTGGCCCGAGCGGGATCGGAAAATCTTCTTTCGGTCGACTTTTGAATCGCCTCAACGATCCTGTCGAAGGAAGCATTCTCCTCGCCGGAGAGGACATTCGCAATTACGACCTCAAATCCTTACGAAGCTTCATCCGGATCATTTCCCAAGAAACTTTGCTAATTTCCGGAACCGTTCGAGAAAATCTAGAGCTTGCCGAAAGAGATTCGCTCCCCGACTCCATCCTAGAAAACGCTCTTTCTGCAGTTAACGCCCTCGATTTTGTGCGCGCACTTCCCAATGGATTAGACACCCGAATCGGCGAGGGCGGACAACAACTTTCCGGCGGACAAGCCAAACGAATTCACCTGGCCCGGGCCTTTTTAGATCAAAGCTCGAAAATTGTGCTTTTCGATGAGCCCACCACTGGACTCGACACTCAATCGAGCCAGATCGTCATGAGTTCGATTCAGAACCTAGCGAAAGAAAAAACCATTCTTTGGGTTACTCACCGTATGCAGGAAGTTTTTTATGCCAACAAAATCCTGTTTTTCCAAATGAATCAAAATCCCATATTCTCCACTGTCCCGGAACTTTTACAGTCCAGTGATTTATTTCGGGCCTTAATGGAACAAAAACAAGAATCGAAACCCTCGCCAGAAAAAGAGACCTTCTCCCCTTCTGTTTCCGAGGATGAGGAAATAGCGGAAAAAGGAGGAATCTTTTTATGATGTCCATCCTATTATTGGTCCTCTTGAATACTCCCGCCCACGCCCTCAGTTGGGAAGAGGTAAAAGGCATTTCCCAAACCCGCGATTTGGGAATTCAAAGTGCTGAGTTTAGCCAGCGAGCAAGCACCTACGCCAAGCGAAAATCCTATAGTGCCTTTTTACCTTCGCTAACCGTCTCGGCGCGAAAAAATAAATCCGTGGCCGAAGCGTACGGGATTGAAAGTCAGTCAAAATCTCATACGTATTCCGCCACTGCGACCCTAAACCTATTCAATGGCTTTGGCTCTGTCGCGAACATCCAAAAAACTACAGCTGCGGAAAGGCAGGCGGAATCGCAAAAAGCGGCCGCCAGTGTGAACGCTCGCTATGAACTCCGCTTGGCCTATACAGATCTTTTCATTCAGCAAGAACGCGTTCGCGTGTTTGAAAAGACATTGCGTCGCCAACAACAAAATGAGCGCCTCGTTTCCATCAAATATGACAGTGGAACTGAAGCCAAATGGAACGTCTTAAAAACGAAAGCCGAACGGGAACGCGCCGAATACAATTTAGAGTCAGCGAAAACCTCTTTAGCCATCGCCAAGGAAAAACTGCAAACTTTACTGAACTTGCCACAGTTGCCTTCGGCAGACGCTCAGTCACCGCTATCTGAACTGCAAACACCCGGCCAAATTGATGAAGAACGCGTATTAGCCAATCACCCGCTCTACCTCGACGAAAAGTTTGGAGTAGCCAAAACGGAAAAAGATATTGCCGTAGCTCGTAGCGCGTTCCTCCCTTCCATCGATCTAAATTATTCCAAGAGCCGGGAATTTAATGAATTGGGGGCCAAGGCCCGCACCGATAATTGGAGTTGGTCGGTGGTGGCACAATGGAATATTTTTAACGGTTTCTCCGACTTTCACCAATGGCAACAAGTGCGCATGGCCCATTACGCGTCTCGCGAAAATTATGAAAAGACCAAATCGAGTCTCTTACAAGAAATACGGTCGTCTCAACGGGAATTGCAGTTGGCGATTTCCCGTTTACCGTCTACTCGATCCATTCGTGAGGCCGCCGAGGCTAGGGGAAAAACAGTTAGCGCCCAGTATCGTTCGGGCTTAAAATCTTACTTAGACTGGGAACAAGCGGAAGCTCAATTAAACGAATCCGAGCAGACGGAGCTGTCGGCACTGGCCAATGCATTTCAATCCTTAGCAAATTATGAAAAATCCATAGGGAAGACCCTCGATGACTAAAAAAATTGTAATAGCAGTTTTGGTACTTGGAATTGGGCTAGGCGCTTATTTCTTCTTTTTCCGGAAAAAGCCACCGGAGTTTCAGGAAGTAAAAACGGAAGTCCAAGAATTTATCGTAACCGTTTCCTCCAGCGGCACGGTGGAGCCGGAAAATAAGATTTCCATAACCTCCCCCATCGCCGGTCGAGTGGATCGCATCATCTATGAAGAAGGAACTAAGGTTCGAAAAGGCCAGGTAATCGCTTGGATGAGCTCTTCGGATCGCGCGGCCCTGCTTGATTCTGCCCAAGTGCAAGGCGGAAAAGAGGCCGAGGAGTGGAAAGACGTCTACAAACCTACCCCTATTTTAGCACCGGCCACCGGAGTAATTATTTCCAAAAGTATCGTGCCAGGTCAGACCGTAAATCAAAATACGGTGCTTTTTGAGCTTTCTGATCGATTGGTAATCGTTGCCGATGTGGACGAAACAGATTTGGGAAAAATTCGTCTCGATCAAGCGGCCACTGTCACCGTCGATTCCTTTCCAGGTATAAAAGTAGAAACGAAAGTGGCGAGGATCGCCCACCAAAGTAAGGTGAAGAATTCGATTAATACCTATGAAGTATTACTCCGCCCGGAAAATATGCCGGCCGAATTTCGCTCGGGACTAACAGCTTCCGTGCAATTTTTGTTTTCGAGAAAAGAAAGCGCGCTAGTGTTGCCAACCTTCGTAGCTGAGGGCCGTGAGAACTTTTCTCAAGAACTGCAAGTAAAGGTGGGCGACAAAGTGGAAAAACGCACCGTACAATTTGGACTTTCCAATGGCCAAAAAGTAGAAGTTTTAGCGGGATTAACTGCGGGTGAAAGTATCTTGGTAAAAAATCAGGCAGTTCTTGGCGACGCCCCCGGATCCGTATTTGGAGTGGGATCAGGCGGCGGTAGTCGCAGGAGAAGATAGTGAAACCCATCATCGAGGTTAGAAATCTAGCCAAGATCTACCGACAGGAACACCAGGGCGAAGACGTGCCCGAAGTTCGTGCGTTGGATGGCATTTCCCTGACGATCGAACGTGGAGATTTTGTGGCCATTGTGGGCCAATCGGGATCAGGGAAATCAACTCTGATGCAGATTCTAGGTCTTTTGGATAAAAAAACTGGAGGCGACTACTTCCTCGAGGGTGAAGACATCTCTAAGTATGATGATGAAACTCTCGCTTCTATCCGTTCAAAAAAGATTGGTTTTATTTTTCAATTTTTTAATCTTTTACCCCGCACCTCAGCCCTCAACAATGTGGCGTTGCCGATGCTTTATGCCGGAGCTGAAAATCCAGTTCCTAAGGCGACTAAACTTTTAGAGGACGTGGGCTTAGACACGCGGATTCACCATAAACCCCATCAACTCTCGGGCGGACAGCAACAGCGGGTGGCCATCGCGCGGGCCTTAGCCAATGATCCCGCCATCATTTTCGCCGACGAACCTACGGGAAACATTTCCTCGGAACAATCGAATGAGATCCTCAATAAA
>CAYZLH010000286.1:0-4209 GCA_964478795.1 uncultured Bdellovibrionales bacterium
AAATCCTGGTCCAGCCATTTCTCCGCAGAAATATTTGTTAATGAAAACTGTGATTTGGTTTTCCATTACATTTGCTGGCGGAGCATTTCTATTTGCCGGTTTACCTAAGCTCTTGGCTGGAATTGGTGGTTGGGATCTCAACTTTGCCAATGCCGTGATGCTGGCAATCTTTCAGATCCATCATTTTTTTGTTGATGGAGTCATTTGGAAATTGCGGGCCGCTAAAGTCAGCTCGCCGCTGATGATCCATCTACCAGAGTGGCTATCGGAACGAGGTGCACGATGATCCTCTCCGGAGTATTTTTGTTCGTCTCACTGCTATCCGCCGGTTTTTTCCTTTGGCGAAGACCTGAGAAAAAGCTGCGGACGATTGTTCTTTGTTTTAGCTTTGTCTCGATCATTGGATTGGCGGTCACGGTAATTCCCCAAGAGCTTGGCTCAATTCCGAATTTATTACTTTTGCTGTGGACTACGTTTCACTTCTGGCTGTTTGGGAAGTTCGACCAGTAGCTATAAATCTCCAATTTTTTTCCACACGCATGGCTTTTGATAAGGCCATCTTTGGTATCCCGGAATTTCTTTTTTGTCGGTGCCATCAAATAAATAGTCGGGAGAGGTCGTATTGGACGAAGTCACCGCATAGGGATGAGGAGGAAGAAACACAAAATCGTAATTGCCGAATCCTAAAAACGTATCGGCCTTGTTATGGCCGATAATCGCATTGTTCCCAATGTCCAGACGACCCAGGCAGTCGCGATGATTTTTTACGAAGGGCAAGTCTTGGTAGGCGACGGATTTTCCGGTTGCGATATTCCAGCTCTCGCGATGGACGTTAGTAATCGAATAAAATGAAATAATAACGAGGGGGAGGAGTAAAATCTTTGGCCCATAATTGTAAAGGAATGCCAAAAGTAGAACCAGTATGAGCGTCAGCTCGAAAACGAAAAAACGCAACTGTTGAGAGCCCACCCACCAGTAGATGAAGTGTGAGAGGAAATAGAAGGCAATGATTTTTGCGGAAGGGGAGTTTATAAGTGCTTTTGGTTGAATTTTTTTCCACTGCCACAACAAGACGATCAACGCCGTTGCTAAGGTGATTTGCAGGCCCCAGCCGACGGTAAAAATATAGTAGTCGAAAAAGGGGAAGCGCGTATCAAATATCGAACTGTGAAAACTATTTGTAACAAAGAGGTCATAAGGAAATAACAATAATGCAATGAGACCTTTGCCTCTGCCCCATTGGTCGAAGGAAAATGTTTGTTGTCCATTAATGAACTCACTAAATATTGGATAGATCGGATTACCGTTGTAGATCCAGTTGCGAGCAATGAATGGGCTAAGCAAAATAAGGATTGGAAAAAGAAATAGGAAAAGATCTCGTTTGTTTTTCCGCTGAAGTCCGTTGGCAAGAAGAGCGCCGATCAGCACCCCCCAAATAGAATAGCGGGAGGCCATGGCAATTCCCAAAAAGATTCCGGAATGCAGCGGTTTGCCGCGTAAACAAAAGTGAAGTGAGGCGAGGGTCATGGCGGTGGCCATTCCGTCGACCATCAAAATATTCGACTGCAAAAGTAAGGGGTGCAGGCCAAGCACTGAGAAGAATACTACGAGTGCAAATGAATGTTGGTGTGCTTCAGTCTTCACAAATTGCAACGCGATTTTTGTGGCGAATAGAGCAGTCAAAAAATAAAACAGCATGGGAACAAGGCGGGCAAAAGTTTCCGATACTGCAAAAAATGGCAAAAGAAGAAGCTCGCCCAACATGGGATAGTCATCGATATAGGTAAACTCCCAATTGGGATAGGAATGATGGCGAAGCATCCACTTTAAAATGGGGATCCGATAGTTTAACGAATCGCCTTCATGGGGCAGGCCGATGGGCACCCAAAATGAAGGCAATAACGCCATAAAGGCGTAGAGGATTCCGATCCAGCAGAGAAATTCGATCCAAGGACCGGGATTTCGCCAAGAGTTTGGGGCGGGATTCATGAAAAAATTGTACCACCTGGCCACCCAATTTCAGCGAAAGTTTCAATCTAAGTATTGAAAATGGTTAGAGATCCTGGGGTGTTTCGCAGTTCGGCCCTGGGATCAGTCGGGGCTCGACGGGGGTGCGTAAGAGAATTAACGGAAATTGGTCTTTCTAATTGATGCATTGCGCTCCGTTTGCTATGGTGCCTTGCGGCATTCTCAAGATGCTCAACAAAAGGGGTATGTAATGCAATTCAAATCGATTTTTAGTGTTGGTCTTTCCGCTCTCCTGATTCCGAGTTTTGCTCTCGGTGATCCCGCGGTGGCCCTCGTCAAGTGTCCTGCGGTTCCCGAGGCGTACGCCAAAATGATCACCTCGTTAAGCGTTTTAAAAACTTCGATCAAGCAAGATGCCTCTTGCGAGCCTGTGAAAAAGGAAGTTTCGAGCTTGGAAAATCTGCTTGGCGAGCGTCGACAAGGCGTAGTGGACCTCATTGAAAAAAATAAAACTGAACCATTGAATGAAAAAGAAACCAAAGAGATCCGCAACTACGTTGAAGATATTACCAATAAAGTTTTTGCGACGGCAGAGTTACTAAAACGAAACAACTATTGTTTTGAAGAAGATCGCAAACGTATGGGTTTGAACGATCTTGCTAGCTTAACCTTGGATGCTACAGCCTTGGCGAAAATGGTGGCTGGTCCCTGGGCAGCGCCAATCGCGATCGGTGGGCAAATATTAGCCGGTGTATTTTCTGGTCTTCACTCGGTCATGAGTTCTCAGGTGGGCTACGATTTCCAAAAACTGGAGCAGCGCCAAAGTTTTGTGCAAAATCTTTGCGCCTACTACAACTACCGGCAAGACATTGAAAACAACCTTTATCCTAAGCGTCGTGTGGTGCAATTAAACCAGCTACGACAAACATTAGATGCAAGTTTGCTTCTCCTGCAAAAAAACTGCGTAGAGTGTAAAAAGATTTCGGAGCTTTCTACGGCGGTTCTTGCCGATCAGAACAGTGCCAACGAAGTAAATCGTTTGGCCAAGCAAACCAATGCCGCCTACTACGAACCATTGGGTACCATTACTGTGCAAACCATTTCTTCGATGCAGTGGTTGGATCAAGAGGTTGATCGATTAGAAGATGAATCTGCCGATGAAGCTAGCATTGGTCGGGATTTTGTTTCCGAGATGAAAGCCGATATCGATCGTTTCTTGTTTGAGCGCGAGTCTCCGCGGTTCCTAGATTTTCAAACAAACAAGGCCATTCAGCTCTATACCCAATTTAGCAACTATGTGACCTACGAGAGTATGGAGATCGCACGTTCGGCTGCGCCTTATGTGACCATCCCTTACGATGCTTATTACATCGCCGACGAAGCGGCGGCCATTAAGCTAGTGAATTCATTGGTGCAGCCGTTGGCCACAAAAGGTCAGGCTAATCTATTACATCGCATTGCTGATTATGAGCGACAAGCTACCGACCTGTTGGAGCGCGCGACTTTGGCTGTGGAAGTACAGAACTCATACTGTAACTTCTTTCGCCGTGCCGGCCTCTACAACTCTAAGTTGCAATATTCCTGCGAAGGAAGAAAATCTCAGCAACTCTTCCAGCGAATCAATAGCTTAAGTGCTCTTCAAGAGAAGCCGCAAGCCATGACCGAGCTTCTCCTGACGCTACAAGGAAAAGAAGAGCCCCGTGAATTCGTAACTGACTGGGCACAAGGGATGGAAAAGCGCTTAAATGCGTTGACGAACCCGCAGGCGTTTCGACGGAAGTAAGCAGAAAGTTTGGCATTAACGAAAATATAAAAGAGAGCTGAGGAATCAGCTCTCTTTTATATTTTCCAGATCGTAGCTTATCGAACAACTACTGCCGTTACGCGACGGTTATTTTGACGTCCACCGGCGTTGTTGTTGGTGTCTACGGGCTGGCTTTCACCGTAACCCTTAGCCATCAAGCGGTCACCATCCACCTTAAATTTATTCACTAGCGCAGCCTTTACTGCATCAGCGCGGGCTTGAGATAGGGTTAGGTTACGCTTTGCCGAGCCAGAGGAGTCGGTATGACCTTGAAGCTCAACTTTTAAGTCATCGTGCTTTTTCAACAAATCAGCGAAATCCGCCAATTCCTTTTCGCTGGCAGCCACTAACTCCGCAGTGCCCGAGCGAAATTTCACGTTGAGTTTTACTTCAAAGCTTTGCTTCACGGCGCAGCCTAAATCATTCACTTCAACACC
>CAYZLH010000287.1:0-4203 GCA_964478795.1 uncultured Bdellovibrionales bacterium
TCCCGGCACATTCTTTCGGAACTGCGCGAATTCGGACTACCTCATGTGGTGGGTGGCTGCTTTCCCACCTTCGCACCGGAGTTAGCCATTTCTTTTCCTGAAGTAGATGTCGTTTGTGTAGGCGAGGCAGAAAATACTTTGGTGCCCATGGTGAAAGCCATTGTGACGAAACAATACCCCTTGGACTTTCCTGGCATTTGGTACAAAGATCTAGTGAGTGGTCAAGTGGTGAAACCAAAGTCGCCAGTGGCGCAACTCACGAATCTAAACGCGCTGCCGGCTTTCGATACAACTCCCTATATGGAAGATCGATTCTATCGCGCAATGTCGGGCAAGATCTATCGGATGTTTCCGGTGGAAACCCATCGCGGCTGTAACTTAACTTGTTCGTTTTGTAATTCACCACTCCAGAATACTTTTTATAAAGAAAAGATCGATGCGAAGTATTTCCGTAAAAAGTCCATCGCCCACGTGATGGAAGATGTGCGAAATTTTGTGGAGAATCACAAGGCCGAATATCTTTTCTTTTGGGCCGATAATTTTTTGACCTATACCCGGGAAGAAATTGATGAGTTTTGCGAGCGTTATTCGGAATTTCGAGTTCCATTTTACGTGCAGAGCTATCCAGCCACTCTAGATGAAGTAAAGGTGCAAAAACTATATTCAGTTGGGCTCAAAAGAGTCGGATTGGGCGTGGAGCACGGGAATGAAGAGTTTCGTAAACGGGTGGTGAATCGGTCCTATACCAATGCCACGGCCATCGAAAAAATTAAGATTCTGCAAAAGTTCGATGGGCTAGAATATAGCTGTAATAATATCGTGGGTTTTCCCTTCGAAACTCCGGAATTGCATATGGACACCGTGCTACTCAATCGTCAGCTAAATCCGAACTCTGCCAGCTGTTCCGTATTTACTCCATTTTACGGCACTCCCTTGCGCGAGGTTTGCCTGAAAGAGGGATTTATCCCCAACAACAATGTGCTGGCGCCGACAAATTCTGAGCGCAGTATTCTCAATATGCCAAACTTTACGGCGGATCAAATATACGGCAAGGCTCGTACCTTCAACCTTTACCTAAAGTTTCCCGAAAGCCGCTGGAAGGAAATTGCCCAAGCAGAACAGCTAACACCAGAGGGCGACCGAATTTGGCAAAATCTAAGAGCGGAATTCGAAGAAAAATTTGTCTGAAAAGATTGGGATTATGAAGATGCGGCTTAAAATTAAAATCGCGGCTATATCTTTCCTTTTTTTTACCTTGGACGGTGTGGCAATGGATCAAAAATACGAATGGCTAGAGCAAGTAGAGTCCCCTGAATCTTTGGAGTTTGTAAAAAGAGTATCTGAGCAATCTAAGCTACACTTTCAAAAGAATCCGTTGTTTTCTACTTTGAAATCTGAAGCTAGTACTATTCTTTATGCCAAAGACAAGCTGCTGGGAATCAATCGAGTCGGGAATCATGTCTACAATTTTTGGCAGGACGAGGTTCACGTTCGCGGAATCTACCGGCGCATGACACTAGCAAGTTATCTTGCTGGAGGCACACAGTGGGAAACCGTTTTGGATTTGGATCTTCTGTCCAAAGAAGAAAATGAAAACTGGGTTTGGCGCGGGGCCAACTGCCTTTTCCCAAACTATACGAAGTGTCTAGTTTCTTTGTCGCGTGGTGGGAAAGATGCCACCGTCATGCGTGAATTTGATCAGAGCACGAAAACTTTTGTTCCCAATGGATTTAGTCTCCCAGAGTCCAAAATGAGGGTGACCTGGATTGATGAACATACCCTATTCGTAGCCACGAATTTTGGCCCTGGCTCTATGACAGAATCGGGCTATCCCCGTTTGGTGAAAGTTTGGCGCCGAGGTACGGCCTTGCAGAATGCCGAGCTAGTTTTAGAGGCGAGCACAAAAGATGTGTCGGCCTACGGCTATACGATTCACACGGTTGAAAAAAAATACAATCTTGTCGGTGCTTCCACTAGCTTTTTTCAGCAAAAACTCTTTTGGCTAGAAGATGGACAAAAGATCGCTCTGCCTTTTCCTGCTTCCGCCCAATTTCAGGGAGTCTTTGCCGGATTCTTTTTTTCCGCTCTTCAAGAGGATTGGCAAGTAAATGGCCAAATTATTACCGCGGGAACATTAGTGGCTCTTCCCGAGGAAGCTATTCTCCAGGGTGAGGCAGGTTTGGGGAAATTAGAGATCGTATTCCAGCCCACCGCGAGTTCGATTTTCTCGTCCGTTAGTTTTTCCAAATCTCATATATATTTAAGTGTGCTCGAAAACGTGCAGGGAAAAATCCGCCAAGGAGTGCGTCGGGCTGGAAAATGGGATTTTGCCGAGATTCCCCTCGGGCAAAATGGCGTGGGTTATGTGTTCGATGTGGATCATGATGATGATTCCGTTTTCATTCGCTATTCTGATTTTTTAACACCGCCATCTTTTTATTATAGCCCTGGCAGTAAGGATGAGGTGCGAGTCGTCCGCAGCTCACCGGCTTATTTCGATGCCAGTTCCCTCACCGTGGAGCAACAGTGGGCAACTAGCAAAGATGGCACTCGGGTTCCTTATTTCTTGGTCATGAAAAAAGGTTTGTCGAAGAACGGCACAAACCCAACTTTGCTGTATGGTTACGGTGGATTTCTAACTCCGATGTTGCCCGAATACATGCCATTATCGGGGAAGTCTTGGTTAGAGCGAGGTGGAGTTTATGTGCTCGCCAATATTCGCGGGGGCGGGGAATTTGGTCCCCAATGGCATCGCGCCGCGATTAAGGAAAACAAGCAAAGGTCCTATGATGACTTTATTGCGATCGCCGAAGATCTGATTCAGAAAAAAATTACGTCACCAAAGCATTTGGGAATTCGCGGCGGATCGAATGGGGGTCTGCTAGTTGGTGCCACTTTTACTCAACGCCCGGATTTATTTTCGGCGGTGATTTGTGATGTACCGCTCTTAGATATGCATCGCTACCATCTGCTTTTGGCGGGAGCCAGTTGGATGGAAGAATATGGTGATCCGCGCGATCCGAAGATGAAGGAAATTATTGGAAAATACTCTCCTTTTCAAAATGTGTTCCCCGGCAAGAAGTATCCCGAAGTTTTCTTTCTCACGAGCACGAAAGATGATCGGGTACATCCCGGGCATGCACGCAAAATGGTGGCCAAGATGACGGACCAGGGTCACAAGGTTTTCTATTACGAAAATACGGAAGGTGGTCATGGTGGGGTGGCAAATATCGAACAGACCATCTTAAAGCACGCCATGCTTTATTCTTACCTTTCGGAAAAGCTCGGAAATCCCTAAAATTTGCTGCGCTATTGCAAAGTACCAAGCGTTGGTGGTAATCCAGATCTAACCAGAGAGCAAAATTTCGGTTTTGCCCTCTAGAAGAGGAGCGCGTCCGCAGAAGGCTGTTCGAGGGTGAAACACCCGGTGAAGGCAGCTAGAGGCGAGTCGTGCCGAAGGAAGTTGGATTTGTTTCAGTCCACTTCTTGGTGATCCCGGGTAAAGCCGATTCACTGTCACGGAAATCCGTGGAGTGCTTCTAGGGAATCGTATGGATCGCCTTTGCCGTTATTCATTTGAGTTTCGGCTGTTCGAAGCGCTCCGTTTTTACGGATTCTTTTCTCACTCTCCTGATTGTTCCGTCTCTTCGCTGACGATGAACAAAGGAGACTTCCAGTGAATAAAATTGATGTAGCCGTGCTTGGTGCCACCGGACCGGTTGGGCAAAAAGTTATTTCCATGCTCGCGGAACATCCGCGCTTGCAGGTTGCGGAACTGGCTGCCTCCGATGCCAGAATCGGTAAAAAGTATGGCGAAGTGGTGGCGTGGAAAAATGAATTTCCTTTAGCCCCCGAAGTGGCCAACCTCGAGCTTCGCCCACTACTGGAAGTGCAAAGTAAGCTGATCATTTCCGCATTGCCGGCCGATGTGGCTCTAGACATTGAACCCCAATTGGTAGCACGTGGAAGTGTGGTTTCCTCCAACGCCTCAGCCTTTCGTATGCAGGCCGTCGTGCCTTTGCTGATTCCCGAAGTGAATGCGGCACATCTGGCGCTTTTATCTCGGCAAACGGGAGAGGGACGCTTGCTCACGAATCCTAATTGTTCCACGGTGTTTTTAGTTTCGGCCTTGGCGCCCCTGATGGAACTGGGAGAAATTGAGCACGTAAGTGTGGTCACGATGCAAGCGTTGAGCGGGGCCGG
>CAYZLH010000288.1:0-4202 GCA_964478795.1 uncultured Bdellovibrionales bacterium
ATGAATCTTAACCATATGGAACTAGCACTTCCTTCTATTCGCTGCGGTTTTCAAGACAATCCCTGCGAAACTCGTTTTCCTAAAGGGGATACGTTTGAAAAAGATCCAGCTTTCGCGGAAAAAGATGTGATGCACGTGATGCGATCCTTGCTCACCAGAAATAAATCCGGTGCGGTTCCAAAACGCAACGCCTTAGATTTGGGATTTTAGAAAATTTATTTGTCCTTCGGCGAGCGACCATTCGTAACCGAAACCCAGTAAATACTCGAAAACTACATCGCCATCGCGTGGCGATAATAAGGAGTTTCTTTGTCTGCTAAGATCGCGAACAGTTCCTCATCGGATTTTCCGGCGGGATTCAACCACCAATCGAGATTTTCCTTCTTCAAAAAGATCGGGCAACGATCATGCCCTGTTTCCGCCACTTCAACCGGAGGTTCATCGGTTATCAGGGCAAAACTGCGCAATACTTTTCCCGAAGCATCCCGCCACTCATCCCAGATGCAGGGCACATACATAAACTCATGACCCTCCGGAGAAAATTTGAGAATTTTATTCACTTCCTCTTCATCCGGCCGCAGTTTTCTTTTTTCGTAGTCATGCAACTTCACATTTTCAAAAAAGGCAGAAATTAATAGCACTGCATGTTTTTTGCCAAATTCTTTCCGCCAAAATCCCGTCAAACTATCACGGCGGGCATTATAGCAGCCCGGATACTTACGATCGAAAGTTTCCGGCATCCCCGGCGGGCGCAAATGATAGCGCATGGGCACCAGTACCTTCTCCGCTCCTCGGGCAATCATGACCGGCGCATAATCAAAGGCAAAAATTCGGGAATCAGATTCCGATGATTCCGCAGCCGCCATTCGCTCCAATCGACCAAGTATTCTTTGGATCTGGCGCTCGGCCACGTCCTTGGCATTTTGAGCTGTTTTGGTTGTCTTTTCTTTTAGCTTTCGCTCGGCTTCCGTTAACTTTGCTTTCTGCGAAAAAAGATCACGTTCCAACTTTTCCTGCTGATCGGCTCGATATTTTTGAATGGAGTCGAAAATTTTCTTTTCGATGGGTGACTCAGGATGAAGAAAGTTCGCCTCTAAGGCTTTGGCCAGGCCAATCTTTTCGCCAGTGGCCCGTTGGGTAAACATTTCCTCAAATAGCGCCAGATCCACTCGCACTTGAATGCGGAGATATTTTTTCAAACTTTGCTCGACGAGGGCGGAATAACACATGGAAACAACCTACCACAACTTTGAATCCACGCACAAATGAGCGACTGAATACCAAGTGCGGCCCCCCTTACATGCGAATATGTTCTTAACTGGTCTCGCTAGGCTATGGAAGAACCTGCTGGCCAGATCTGTTTTTCGATTTCTAGCTTTACTGTCGTCAACTTCCCGACTGGCAAATTTTCCTTCCGACGAATGACTCCTTTGACCGGCAAAAGATAAGCCCCCACTTTGGTATCAAACCAGATGGCCGTGTTCCATGTAGACTTCCCAATGCCGGCTAGCGCAGGCATACGGCCCCACTCTCTTTCACCAAGAGAGTGGGATTTACGAATTTTTTGGGACAGAGTTTTGGGCAAAGTGATGAATGTCCATCCTCCCTTACCCCGATATTTCCAGATCTTTCCGCGAAATCTGTATTCTGAAATTGTCGATACCTTAGCCATTTACCACTTGCCCTTCTTTGTGAGTATGGGACTAGGATAAAAGGGATTCCGGATTCCTTACAATTGATTTTACTTCGCCTTAACCACAGACCCATCCACAGGATTAAAGTAGACTTCTACTTTTTTTCCCTCTTTGTTGGTGCCATAGATTTCATAACAGGTGCCAGGTTGCTTAAACTTCCGAATTGTATAGCCTTCTTCCGTAACTTTCTTTTTAAAGGCTTCTTCGGTCATCCATTTGGATTTTGGCTCATCGGTACAAGATTTTTTAGCTAGGGCTGGTAAGGTTAGGAATAGTCCTAGCGACATAAGAGTGAGGGCGATTTTCATAATATTCTCCTTTTTTATCGACGAGCGTTAGTGCTCTTCCCTAAGTTTGCTTTTTCTTTTGCATTATAGAATACGGTCTTTCCCCTATTTTGGTCGTTTACCGCCGTTTTACGACATTTGCCGGATAGCGGATTTGCCAAAAAGTGCCATTCTATTCTCATAGAACTGGAGGAATTATGCAGAAAACGAGAGTCTACGATTACCCCACACGCTTTTTTCACTGGCTGTTCGCGGGACTTTTTGTATTTGCGTTCACGATCGCTAAGTGGATCGATGACGACTCCCCGTTTTTTTCCTTTCACATGCTGGCCGGGTTATCCTTAAGTTTTTTGGTATTTTTGCGAATTTTGTGGGGACTGTTTGGTTCCCGCTATGCGAAGTTTCGTTCGTTTCCCTTAAGCCCCACCAAGCTAGTTCAGTATTTTTTGACACTCTTCCGAGTCGATGCGAAGCATTATTTTGGCCATAATCCGGCTTCGGCCTGGGCCGCAATTTTGCTCATGGCTATTGCCCTCGCCCTCGGAACTACTGGTGTGCTCATGGCCGGCGGACAAAAGGAAGAATTTGAAGATTTGCACGAGCTCTTAGCTGACGGCTTTTTGGTGGTAGCGGGAGCTCACGTGGCCGGAGTGCTCTTTCATCAAGTTCGCCGCCGCGACGGAATTATTTTCGCGATGTTGCACGGAATGAAAGAAAGCCCGCAATCGAATCACGAACCCGTTCCCACCCATCCCATCGCCGCTATGGTCCTGGGCGCGATCTTTACCTTGTTTGTTGGTCACGTGCTCATCAACTTCGATTCCGCCAAGGGAACTACCCAAGTATTTGGTGTCACACTCCAACTGGGGGAAGAATCCGAAGCCTCCGAACATCAACAAGGTGCTAATAGCGATGGTGAAACGGAAGACGACGATTAAATACGTTCGCGGCCAATGGCCCCATTTACAGGAAAACCGAATTAGCGTTGTTGTTTTTTCCATTCATCGGTGGGTAGCCCAGCAAAACCCCAGTCTTCTTCCGCAATTTCTTGAATCACGATGTGGGTGTGTTCGGGCTTTTTTCCCAGCACCTTTACCAACGATTGGGTAATGTCAGCGATCAACTGCGCCTTTTGCGCGCGGGTAGCACCTTTAGTGATTTGTAAATTTACGTAAGGCATAAAACTCCTTGTTGTAGTCGGAAAAGCTTCCCCGATCTTGGCCATCAGAGCAAGACACCTGGTGATTTTGCCTCACCGAATAAACTGGGCCATCTGCATTCTTACAGGAAGTCCCTTTAGAATTGCTCACAGCAGAATACTTCGGAACAAAAAAACGCGACTCGAACTAGAATTTCCCCCATGCTAAGGTAATTCTCATGTACCAGCTACGGGATTATCAACAACAGGCGGTGAGCAATGTGCTGGCGTTTTTTCGCAAGCGCCAAGAGCCCGTGGTGGTAGTGCTGCCCACAGGGGCTGGTAAAAGCTTGGTGATTGCTGAGCTGGCGCGAATTGCCAAAGGCCGCGTGCTTGTGCTCGCGCACGTAAAAGAGTTGGTGGAGCAAAATTATGAAAAATACTGCAGCTATGGTCTGTCGGCGGGAATTTTTTCAGCAAGCTTAGGCAAAAAGGATTGGGATCAAAAAGCGATTTTCGGCAGCGTGCAATCCGTGGCACGCGCGCCCGATGAATTCTTTCAAGACTTTTCTCTTTTGGTAATCGACGAATGCCACCGCGTGGCCGAAGAAGGTTCCACGCAATACCAAGAGGTGATTCAAAAGCTGCAGGAGCGGAACCCCAAACTTTTTATTCTCGGCCTCACCGCTACCCCTTATCGCTTGGGCCTAGGCTGGATTTATGAATTTTCTCATTCGGGCGAATTGAAGACGGACAAAAAGCGCTTTTTTAAACGCTGCGTGTACGAACTCCCCCTGTCCTATATGGTGAAAAATCGATACCTCACAAATCCGGTGAAAGTAGATATTCCGGTCACCTGCTACGATTTCTCCGCTTTGGAAATGAAAGAGGGAGTCTATTCCACTGCGGAGATTGAAGATATTTTGCGCACGCAGAACCGACTCACCCCGCTCATCATTGCCAATATCGTGGATATTACCGAACGTTTCCACCGTCAGGGCGTAATGATTTTTAGCGCGTCGGTAAAACATGCGGAAGAAATTGTGGGTTATTTGCCCAAGGGCCAAGCTAAATTGGTAGTGG
>CAYZLH010000289.1:0-4193 GCA_964478795.1 uncultured Bdellovibrionales bacterium
ACTCTTAATCGCGGTGACCCAAACAAGGGTGTTGCGGCGATTTCCGTAGCGCAATCTTTGGAATTTGTTCGTCAGATGGTGTTACAAAAAAAGAAAGTCAAATCGGGCATTACTGATTTGGCAAAAGCTCGTGATGATGCAAGAACACAAGCTAAAAATCAGGGCAGCCCCCCCCCCGATACCGATCCCAAAACTCCCGGTGGTAGTGGATTTGATCCTTCAAGCTTACTATCTCTGGCGCCCTTGGCAGCGATGTTGGCTCAACGTCAGCAAACTCCGCCCACTACTCCTGATCCTTTTCAGAGCGGAATCACGAATCAAAATGCACCTCCTGCTCCGTTACCAGCCGCTAAGTTAAATGGTAAATCCGGCTCGGGAGAACCCAAAGCTCCTCCTGCCGAGACCAAAATCGACGATACTCCTGTGGGCGCCAGCCCTTCTCCATATGCCGACGCCTTTACCGGAGAAGAAGATAGCTCCAGTGATATTTCGAAGGGTGGATTAGGTGGAGGTGCAACTGGCGGAAATGGCGTAAGTGCTGCTGGTAGCCCTGGCGGTGGTGGTGGAAGCTCTTCCGAAGTATCCAGTAACGCTAAAGGCAGAGCTGCCGCTTCTACTGCAGCTACGGATGAGGCCCTGCAGGGATTCGGTGGTGGTGGACTCAACTTCGGTGGCGGTGGATCATCGTCGTCGAATTCCCATTCTGAAAGCATTGCCGATCCAATGAAAGATATGCTGACCGATATGGAGCAATCCGTGGATGGTGGCGGCTTCGATGCCAATTTGGGCGAAAGTGGCGAAGCCGAGCAGGCCGCTGGAGATATTTTGATGGAAGACAGCGAATCGCTTTTCCCACGCGTTAGAGCTTGTCATTCCCGTGCATTGAAAAAAGGCTGGGTGCTGAATGGGCTTGGCGAAAAATTATCTGAATTAGATGATTAATTTCAAGTAGTTAGAAATCCCTCTCCTCTCAAGAAAAACACGGTTTCCGTCGATAAATAGTATAGCGGCGTACTATGAATATTTGAGGCAGGAACGATGCGAGTTTTTCAAAAAACCACCCTATCCATCGGAATCAGCACCATGCTGGCGTTGTTCCTTTGCGTGGGTTCAGCATTGGCCGAAGGTACGGTGATTACTCCCACCGCTGCCGATCCAACCGCCCAACCACAAAATGATCCAGCTGCCGCAACCGAATCCGAAGACTCTCCTTCCTTTCTTCGCCGCAACACTTGGAATAGCAGCTTTGACCGCGCCGGCGACGCCACCCGTGAGGCCGAGGTGGAACTGAAAAAAGGAATTAAGATTAACTGCAATCCCGAGCAGTTTAAAAAAGATGGCGTTACCGACGCCTTAGTGCAACAGCAAGTAGCCACCTGTGAACAGAAAAACGCAGAAGCTCAGAACTTTGGTACCGAGGCAGGCAAAATTCGTTCGATGCAAAGAGTATTCGCCGACGTTAGCCGAGTATCTGACGTCGCCGCCGTGGGCTCCATCGGTGCGGTTGGATACGCTGAGCTCGTGAAGAAAAATCAAAGCCAATCAGAATCGCTGATGGGGGCCGCGCGCATTCAAGAGACCGCTGGTGTAGTGAGCTACACCACTGGAGCTGCCGACTTCAGCATGGGCGCTTATGCCTATATGGCGCAAAAGAAGAAATTAGAAAAAATGAAAGAAACTCTTTCGGGAGTGAGCGGGAACATTCAGATGAATGCCCAAGATGTTGCCGCTGTTAAGAAATTAGCTGCCGCTGCTGCAGAAACCAAGAAGGCCGCTTACAGCCATATGATGTACGGTGCTGGAAAAGCTGCCGTCGGTTATGCCAGTATGTGGATGGCCAAACGCAATCGCGACCTGGCCGCGAGCTTATCGTCACTCGACATGTCGATGTATCCGCCGCCCGCGCCGCCTTCAGCCATTTCGCAGAACAAGCCGGCTGGTGACGGTGGCGTGCCATACTATCCCAACAACAATGTGCAGTTCCTTTTGCCCAATGAAACGGATGGAGCCAGTGTAGCGCCTTCTGGCCCAAGTGCTCCAGTGGTTGCCGGGGGCGGTGCCTCAGTTATGCCTGCCGACTTTCGCTCGCCCGCTTCTAACGGCAGTGGCGGAAAAGGTGGAGTGAGTTCCGCTGGAAGTCCTGGGGGCGGCGGCGCAGGTGCGGGTGGTGGCGCAGCGGCGGGGGCCGGTGAAGAAGGCGAAGCAGCAGCTGCAGCGGGTAAAGAAGCCATTAACCAAGGTTTTGAAGTTTCTCTCTCCGGCGGCAGCGGCTCCCGCTGGGGTGGCGGTGGCGAAAAGTCGAAAGACGATGCTGGTGCCGGCGACCTATTGGGCGGCCTTTTGGGCGGTTCCCCGGACTCCAAAGCCACGGGACTCAATCCTAACCAATTATACCATGAAGCCACCAATGATTTGGATGGCACTGAGGAAACAGGCTCCATGGCTGGTGTGGGCAGTAAGGATCGCTCCCTATTCGATTCTGTGCGCTTAAAGTATCACAAAATGTCGGAAGTGGGACGTTTACAAGGACCCGGTGCCGTCGAGGTGAAAAATTAAATTCCCCAAGGAATTCCACCGATAAGGATAGTTATGAAGAAGAGAACAAAAATCCAAGCAATCCCCTACCTACCGAGCCGAGAACTCGGTTTTGTGCTTTTTTTGATTCTCGGAATTTTTGCTTTCGTGACCCAAGTAAGAGCAGAGGAAGAGCCGTCATCTTGCGCGAAAATGAAACGCTACGAGTCCCAGGTCTCTTCCTTGCAAAGTGAAAAAGACACCTTGATGGGAGTCGATAACAACGATTCCAAAGCCAGACTTCCTGTGATCACCGCTGCCCTCGAAAGAGCACAAACGGAACACGCTTTAGCCAAAGCTGACTGCAATGCCGAAAACAACAAGCGAGTGTCCGAAAAAGAAAAATGTAACTCCATGTCGGCCAAAGATAAAAAGTATTTCAAATACAATGATGAAACTGGCCGGTGCGAGGAAAAAGAATTTGGGCAAGACACCAATCCTGAATCTGGCGAGTGCAATAATGCCGAACTTTTTCGCGGTACCAACTGGAAAGGTGAAGCCTGTAAGAACACTGCCAACACTGTGAAAGATGTGACGGTACGACAAGAAGCCGTGAGTGCCTCCGCTCAAGCCATTGCCACCACTTACTCCGCCATGCAGGCTCAACAAACCTCAGGTTTCCAAAACGATGCCCAAGCTCGTCAGCAGAAAATCTTGCAAGCGTTAGCAATTACCAAAATTACTACCGGCGGATTGCAACTTGCCGGAGCGGCTCAATTGAAATCTTCTGCGGGGGAAGCGGAAGCCGCCGCTAGTTCAATTTCTAGCGGACATAAAGAGATTGCCACTACATGCGCCAATGAAACATCCATTAGCGAAGAAGCCTGTTTCTATCGGGAAGCCTCCAACAAAGGTCTTCCTGCCGACAAAGCCGCCTATGCCAATTTTGAACGAATGAAGAGCGCTTCCACCCAAAGCCAAGAGCAGGCTGATGCCGCCAACAGTTTAGCCAAAGCAAATATGGTTACCGGTCTCGCGGATACCCTGGTGGGCTTACAAGCTCTGCAGATGTCGCGACAAGCCCAGCAAAATGCTATGGGCATGGGTTTGCCTCCACAAGCGCCGATGATTCCTGGATATCGCTTGGGAGGCGGACAAAGTGGCGGCCTTTCACCGGGGGTAGCTCCGGGCGGTGCCACGGCGAACCCCGCAGATTATGGTTTGCCAGGCGGTGATACTGGAGAATTCGGATTGGCCGGAGGCGGAGTGGGCAATGGAATCAAAGGCGGCAAAGGATACGCAACCACTCCCGGAATGAAGGTCGAGCGCTCTGGCGTGAGCACGGCCGGTGGCGGTGGCGCCGGTGGTTTGCGTGGTGGCCTCGGCAATAACAATCCGAAAAGATCCAGTGGTCGCACGGGTAATACCGCCGGTGAATATCAAGTTGGTGGAGGTGGCGCACCTAGCTTCCGCGGCGCCGGCCCAGCGAAAGACGAAAAGAACCCTTTCGCCGAGGCATTGGCGAAATTATTTCCGCCCGACAAAAACGGGAACCCCGTGGTCGACTCTCGTCAGCTAGCTTCCGAACAACCCATCGAAGCGGTGGATGATTCGGCATATGTCGGTTCGGAGGTATACGCTTCGGATCCCTCGATCTTTGAGCAAGTAAAAGCGAAATA
>CAYZLH010000290.1:0-4167 GCA_964478795.1 uncultured Bdellovibrionales bacterium
CGCTAGCTTTTTTGAAGTCTGCCGTTCTGGCCGTCTCATTCCCCCCTCGGCGCGCATTCTCGAAGTAGGCGGCGGCACCGGATTTTTTTCCAAGGAATTTCTCCAAGCGGCCGAAAAGTGTAATTTTCCGATCGAATCTTACGAGATTCTCGATCTGTCTCCGACTCTACAAAAAAGTCAGCGATCGATCAACAGCAGCTCCTCACAGGTTCGATTTCTCTCAGGCAACGCCGAGCGATATCCCCTGCTCTCGGAACATTACGATTTTGTGCTCGCTAATGAAGTTGTAGCCGATTTCACCACTGTTAAGTTGCAAAAAAATGCGCTTCAGAAATCAGCGAAGAATCCAGATGAGCAAGAGGCGAAGGATTGGATTCGTAAATTTTCTTTACCAGTTGCTGACGCCCCCTCAGATTTTTACTTCAATTTGGGAACAGCGCGCTTTTTGCAAAATGTTTATCATTCGCTTAAGAAAGGCGGATGGGCTGTGCTCGTCGAATTTGGTGGAGTGGCCAGCTATCCCCAAGCGACAGCTCATCTGAATCATGATGAGTATTCCATCCATTGGGGACAAATGGCGTTTTTGGCCAAGCAACTTGGATTTGCGAATGTTTCTTTAGAAGACCTGACATCCTTTTTACCTTTTGAGCCGCAGGCCGAACTTTTAGCGAGTGATGTATATTCATTGCAAGAAATCTTCCATCGATCTGGGCATCGCCTCGATATCGCCGTCATGGACGCGAAACAATGGCAAAGAGAAGAGAAAAAAATTTCTCGCGCTCAAGTGGCCGGAGTGGAATTTGCTCTATTGAGGGAAGGGCGGCATTGGGGGCCTTCGCCGAAAGGATTTCAAGTGTTACTGGTACAAAAATGATCGAAATCCGCGGATTGGAAAAATCATTTGCCCAAAGAACGATCTTTCGGGCCGGAAACTTAAAAACCCCCAGCACCGGCATCATTGCCCTCACGGGCGCTAACGGCTCGGGTAAGTCGACTCTACTCAAGATTCTCGCGACCCTTATGCTCCCCACCAAGGGCGAAGCCAGCATCAATGGCCGATCAATCTTTCAATATCCTCAGGAAGCACAAATACTTTGTGGGTATGCGCAGTCGGGCGAACAAGGTTTTTATCCGCGGCTGACGGGCGAAGAAAATCTCCGACTGTTTGCGAACTTTCGTAATTTTTTCTACTCGCCAAAGGAGTGGACCGAGTTTCCCCACAACACCTTAAACACTGCCTTTCAAGATTGTTCTACAGGCATGAAACAATCGCTGCATTTAGCGAGGGCGATAGCCCACCAGCCGAAAATTTTACTATTAGACGAAATCAGCCGTAGCTTTGATTCTAGTTTACAAGAAAAATATAAAAACTTTTTGCTGGATTACGGAAGAAACAATCTAATCCTCACTGCCACTCACGATCCCGCCGAAATCGCTTTAGCAAATTCTCAATGGAAAATCGAAAATGGCAGCTTACTTTCTTAGTTCTACTCTTTTGTTATGGCGGCAAGAAAAACGAGAACAATTTCCCTCGTGGTTTGCCATTTTTACGATTATTCTCAGCACCATTTTCGAGCTAGCGATTTATTGGTTCACTTCCCAGGCTCTTGGGGCCAATCTAGAAAATTTTGGCAACTATTTTCAGTTCGTGGTGACCGGACAAATCGTATTATTTATTCCCCTCCATCTTTTACGGGCATTTTCCATGGGAGTTCGTGAGGCGCGAGCCTTTGGTACGCTCGATGCGATTTTGATTCTGCCCACGGGTTTGGCCAAAAAGGTGTTTCTTTGTGCATGGGGACCCATTCTCAGAAACTTCTTCCATCTCTTTCTCTTCGTATTTTTCGCCGTTGTGATTTTTGGGTATCGGTTAGAATTGCACATCTGGACCTGGTTGGTGCTGTATCAAATCCTGTTTTTGCCCTTGTTTACAGCCCTCGGATTGATCGCCGCTGGCCTGTATTTCTTTTTTGGTCGGGGCATCGGTTTTTTTCAAATGATCACCCAGGCCATCGCCCTGCTTTCCGGAGTCTATTTTCCCATCCATCTTTTTCCGGCGTTAAACTCAGTTTCCTTGCTGTCGCCCTTTCATCTCATTCTGGAGCTTTCCCGCAATCCTAACGCTCTCAGTGGCCTAGCCTGGTTGATTTTAGGTTCGTGGACTATCTTAACAGTGGCGCTCACCCCATTCGCTTTGCGACTGGGTTATACCTCGATGCGTCGACGGGGAAAGCTGGAGTTCTCACATCTAGCCTAGACGTACTAGTCTTTTCATGGTTCAATTTTTCTATGCAAAAGAACAAGGATGTCGTTGCTAGGCTCATACAAGATCAAATTGTTTTAGTACCAATTTCCTATTCTCCGGACGGTCTCTACGCTTTCCATTTAGACGAAACCGGCTCGTTTCGATGAAAGCACGGATCCCACTTTTTTAGTTGCGCGCTTAATGGATGAATTTGAAGTGGAAGCAGAAGTGGCTCACCAAGATGTGCAAACTTTTTTAAACGACCTACAAGAAAGCAAAATTCTGCTATGAAAGAAGTGATCTACCGCGAATTTTCCGATCTCATTCACCGCGACAATGATCACAAAACCAATGAGCTCGGCAAACGAACTCCACTCGATGCCATGATCGAGCTAACAAAACTTTGCTCCATTAAGTGCACGCATTGTTATATTGGCGATGCCCGTTGGACAAAGGATCCCAACGAAATTTCCACCGCCGAACTAAAAGAGCTTATGGATATTTTGCACAAGAAGGGCACGCTTTGGCTCTGCTTTACCGGTGGCGAAGCATTGATGCGTAAGGATTTTCGCGAAATCTGGCTCTACGCTAAGAAAAAAGGATTTTTGCTCACTCTGTTTACCAACGCTACGCTCATCGATGAATCGCTTGGGGATTTTTTGCTGAAGTATCCGCCCTTTAATATCGAAGTTTCCATTTATGGCGCCACCGAAGAAACCTATGAGCGAGTCTCCCTAGTTAAGGGCTCCTTTCGCCGCTTTATGCGGGGAATTGAAGTCCTGAAGAATCGCCCCAAACTCAAGTTTATCATGAAAACTGTGGTGATGAAGGAGAATCAAGCTGAACTTCCGCTGATGAAAGCGCTAGCCGAGGAGCTGGGCGTAGATTTTAAATTTGATCCTGTCATCAATCCCTCCGTCGGCAAAGGAAAGTCGGGTGGCCTAGCGCCCTGTGCCTCACGAATGACTCAGGAAGAAGTAATTGCCGTGGAGTTAGGCGACGAACAGCGCCACAAAGAGGATTCGCTTTGGATCCAACAGGTTGAAGCAAAACCAGAGAATGCCATACGCGACGAATATTTATTTGGATGCTCCGCAGGTACGAATAGCATTTATCTCCAGGCCGATGGCTCGATGCAGATGTGTGTGCTCACCGGCCATCGCGCTCATAAAATTACGCAGTCCGATTCCATGGAAAAGGTCTTTACCAAAACGTGGGAAAGCTTTGGAAAAGCGCGCGAGGAAAAATTAAAAGCGGATTCGCCCTGCCGCAGTTGCGACATCGCCTATCTCTGCTCGAACTGCCCGGGATTTGCCTATTTAGAAACAGGCAGCGAACATTCCGCCGTAAAATACCTTTGTGAAATAACCCACAAAAAGGCCGCGAAATTAGGTGTCACTCACCATTGCAATCCCACTCATTTTCATTGCGAGGAAACAACACATGAAAAAAAAGAAATACAAAAAGCCGGAACTAAAGAAGATACGCCTGGATGCGGAAGTGCTCCTAGTAGCGGGCTGTAAATTGGCCAATTCTCGATCGAATAGATCTTGTACCAACGTGCGTTGTGCTACGGTGAGTGAAGTAGGTTCTTAGCGTGTTAACCCTAGGTGGTTTTCAATGGAATATTCACGGGGACAAATCCGCGCTGAAACGGTTGCTCGCGCAAGGATTTACGTCTCCGTTGCCGTTTCTTGGGAAAGTCGTAGACCTTGAACTTTGTTCGCAAGCCCATTCCCCTGCAGATTCAGATAAACTAATCATCGAAACCGATCGCACCTGGAAACTCTATAACACCCGTCTAGACGACTTTCCCTATCGCCTCTCCCCCTCTCGAAAAGTGGGCTTCGATCCGCAATCCTTGCACCTCTACGCCAGCGCCGATTTTCGCCAACTGAAATTGTACTATGGCAAATGGAAGC
>CAYZLH010000291.1:0-4158 GCA_964478795.1 uncultured Bdellovibrionales bacterium
ATCCTAACCATCGCCGAAGAGGAGAAAGTGTTTGAATAATTCGATCGGCGATTTGTTGGTTACGATCTATTTCTGACTCCAAAAAGTTCAGCTGAGAGACATAAGATCGATTGCTTTGTCGGCGTTGGACGGATCGCAACAAAGCCTGGCGAAATCGTAACTCCCTCTTTTGGGAGATAATTCGTCTTAGCCATACTTGTAAGCGATTCACTTGATCCAGAAGCTTTTGGTCATATTGGGGAAGCTTGGTGGAAAAGTCGTAAAGGGATTGGTAGTGGGCTAAGGTCGAATCAGCATCGGCCACAATGGCTCGCAATTCGAAGTATTCGTCACCATCAAGGGAGGCTGGCGAGCGGGTCAAATTCGCAAAGTTAGAACCGCAAGTCTCGCTAGCCTGGACACCAGGTAGGGAAAAAAAGAAAAGTAGAATTAACCATTTCACCTTAGGCTTATCGGCAAAAACGGACCTTGAAGAAAGGGAGAATTCGCGTACACGGTGCCGACATTACACACTAAAGCAAGCCAACCAAAAAGCCAAATCCAGTGGTAAATTCCCAGTTTTTTCCCACTGTAGGAGAATCCGTTACGCCTCTTCCATAGTATTTTTCGCCTACCCACAATAGGAAAGCTGCATATTTAGAAAATTGATTTTTATAAGCCAAACGGGCTGAAAAGTTCAACGTTGTTTTACCCATATACGCTGGCATTACGGTCGAGCTTTCTCCGGAGGTCACGCCAAAGTAATAGTCCACATAATTTTGGTCCATCCACTCGCCATTAAATATCAGGTAGAGTGAGCTGTTTTTCGAATGATAAAGAGCGGGTGTAAAGGCCAGAGTATATATGGATCCGCTACTCCGCTTGAGCAGGTCGGTATGATTAAATAGAGTCAACGTTTTGAATCCGAGATATGCGCCACCAAATAACGAATCCCGGCGCTTTTGTACGGTCTCCGATTGATAGGGATGTCCACGAACAGTCAGCAGTAAGCCCGCGCGCCAGTCTTTTCCCGTTGTAAAATCCTGAACTTCATAAGTGTTTGTTACGCTGATTGGACCAAAGCGAATACTATAAAGAGGAATAACTCCTGAATAGTGATCGCGTTCCTGATGTTTCAACGTGCTACGAATACGAATGTTTGTTCCGGCTTCAAATCCTGGGCCCAGAGCAAATTCGAATAAGTCACCCTCTAAAAAGTTGCCACCCCAGCCGATGGATGGCGACAAAATGAGAATGACGAAAAAAAAATACTTAACAACCCGAATAGATATAAAATTCTACCTTTTGCTTTTTCGATTTTAGGATGCCCATATAAGCGTCACCCTCATATCCCGAAGCTTCAAAAATAATCCATTCCTCTAGCGCATTTTTTTGCCGAATAATTACTCTCCCCAGAGGAGTTCCAAAGGAGCCTTTTTGGTAACCCATGCCATCGCAATCTACAGGATGGGTGAGAAGGGGGGAGCATTTGTCTTTATCCACAATCTTTCCCACGGACTGTGTGGAATATTCTTTGACTCGGCAATCAGGAGAATATTGATCGTAAACTTTTTCGCCAAGCTTTTTGCGCAAATTTTCAAACTCTGTTTTCTTCGGACTATCCCACTCGGCAAAATAGTACATTTCGCCCTTCAGATCTTTAGCCACCTGCAATTGCGAAGGAGTGTAATCTTTCTTTTGGGCTTTGCATTTTAGGTCTTTGATAGTTTCAGGGGTAAATGGTTCCCACTGCACGGAAAAATCTTTTGGCAGTTTGCCAAGCAAGGCAAAAGTTCCTTTCGCCTCTTTGGAAACTTCATAAGGAAAAGACCGTAACTTCTCTCCGCACGACTCCGCGTTCAAGGAAATCTGTTTTGTCCCCTTTTTTTCCAATGGCAACAATTCCCCTGAATCCGCAAGTAACGCCAGCGGAGCCGAACTTTCAGGTATGACTTTCAATAAAAACTCTTTCATTCCGCGCTGTTCGAGTGGAATTAGCGAAAGCCCGTGGGGCCGCAGTAGTCGTGATTGTGACAAAAACTCTTGACTGTGGCTCGAGGCGGCAAAAAGTAGGGATAAGAAAAGAAACACCATCCTCTCTAGGATAATTGGCATTTTCTCGAAACTCTACTGTAAAGCATGGTGCAGCAAGATTTCTGTGAATTGACACAAACAGTTCGATCCCAGAGAATAACCCAATGATGCAAGAGGAATTTTCTCGGGAAAGATCAGTGCCCCTGCCCACGCAGGCTACCACCATGCCATTGCTAGATTCGATTTTGCGCTTGGGCAACTGTTTTGAATTGAGTTTTCCTGAGTTGGATACAGGAAGTATTTTTCGCGAACTGCAGCAGTTTGAAGAAAAGTGGGTGCAATACAATCCCTACAAGCCAGGGAATCCTCGATACGGTCTGAGTCTAACTTCCTTAGATGGAAAATTAGGCGGCCGACCAGATCTATATTCTCTGCAGGAATTTCATCGCCGCGAAGGTGTGTTGTATCGGGAGAGCGATTTCCGTACGCTCACCGAGGTTTACGAGAAATGCCCATCCATCCATTCTTTTGTGGATTATTTCTCTCCGTTTCTGGGGCGCTCCCACTTTCTCCGCTTTGAGCCAGGAGGGTATTTTCCTCCTCATCGAGATAGTGCTCTCATGAAAGAACCTGACTGTGTGCGCTTACTAATTCCAATTTGGAATGTATCTGCAGAAACTCATGCCTTTTTATACGACGGAAATCGAATCCGCTTTGAGGCCGGACGTGTGTACTTTCTTAATACAATTGTCGCTCACTCCATTTTTTCGTTTTCTTCGTCGGTAATCTATCTGGTTTGCAATCTGATTCTCACTCCGGAATCTGTGACCAAATTTAAGCTACGCCTGTTGGAGCGTTAGATGGAAGAATTTCCACTGCCGCCTGAGGCGATATGGCCTAAGCAACGTGAATTGCAATTCCAGTTACAAATTTGCCCATGGCTTTTCCTGCCAAGAAAATTTGCGGCTCTAGAATCTTATCAAGAAGCTCTCGCGCTTCTTCCCCAATTTGTCTCCCATCGAAAGGAATCCCATCGCGGCGGCGGAGAGTGGAAAAGTTTGGCATTACGAAGCGTGGGAGGTGATCCTCAGCGCACTTCGGGTTATGAACAAAATTCTCAGGGAGTTTATGAATTTACTCCGCTATGGGAAAAGTGCCCTTTTACAAGAAAAGTAATAGAACAATTTACCGATCCAGATAAATGTGAGCGGATTCGCTTTATGTTGCTGGAACCGGGAGCAGAAATTGAATCGCACAACGACGCTCCGGAGAAGTTTTTTTCTCCGGCCATAAATATCGCCCTAAACATGCCACAGGGCTGTGAATTTTGGGTGGACCTCAATTCGGATGGTAAAAAAAATCGATTTTCTCAGAAAATTCCTATTGCTGGCGGCACGGCCTTTTTGTTTAATTCGGCCAACATACATTCCGTTAAAAATGATTCCGCGGAATATCGTATCCATATCATCGCCCATGGCCCACTTCGTTTTCGCGAAGAAGATTTACTGGCACTTGCACGGCAACAAAATGGTGTTGAAGGGGCTCACTCGGCTTTCTCCGCGGTCTGTAAAAAACGGTCGGAACTGGGAATTCTTGATTTTTCTCCCGAGCAAGCGGCAGATTTATTTCACCTAGGTGTTCGTCCGGACTCTCTGCCAGACTTTGCCTGCCTGGGAATTTTGCATGAGCAGCTAGAAGACCCACTTTTGCTTGAAGATTGCGTGAAAATTACTCAGGGATCTTTGCATCCGTTACCGGCAGAGCGGGTGCCCGTGCGATATCTGGAAACTTGGCTTCAGCAGAATTATACCGACAAAAAAGAATTTGCGATCCTCGTGGCGGCAGGAACATTTATATCTTCCTCTCATGAATTTTGGCTCAAGGTAATGAATGCCTGCTGTGAAATGACCCGGCAGGAAGTTCCATTGCTTGGCCACCTGCTGGAAAAGAGGGGAGAGCTTCCTCACCTGCATCTGCAGTTTTTTCTACTAAATATTCCGGCATGGATCGCTGCGGGTAGACCAAGTTTTCGCGGTGGCGAATCCATTCAGTTTCCGAGTTGGGAAAGATCAGCAGAAAATGTGCATGATGACTACACGCCGATTTGGTTGCGGGCAAATCCTGGTGGCCAGAGTCTTAGCGGAG
>CAYZLH010000292.1:0-4145 GCA_964478795.1 uncultured Bdellovibrionales bacterium
TACGGGCTGGGGGGCCGGCCCCGGTGCGCCTGTGGTGGGCTCTTCGGGTATTGTCTTCGGTTTACTCTTGGCTTTTGGCATCCTATTCGGCGATCGCACCATGTATTTCTTCATGCTGTTCCCCATGCCCGCCAAGTATTTCGTGATGCTGCTCGGTGGGGTTGAGCTCATATCCAGCATCTTTTATAGCAAATCCGGCGTGGCTCACTTAGCGCATTTGGGCGGAATGCTCTTTGGTTTCCTCTTTTTGGTGGCCATGGCCCGCTGGCGACAGCGGTCTAAGGCCGAGGTGCGCGCCGCGCAGGAGCAAAAAGAGCGACAAAAAAGGCTCAAAAAGGCCGGTCATTTGAAGCTAATCAAGGAAGGCGAAGAGGATCCCGACGATCCCAAGCACTGGAATTGACCAGTAACCTAGCCCGTGGTAACTCTTAGCCCTTAACCAGCAAAAAGAGAGGATTTCCATGGGACTCTTTGAATCGCATGAAGAGAAAAAAGTAGACGTACGCGTGATCGAGCGTGCTCGTTTGTTCGGAAAATTGGATCACAAAGCCCACGAACAATCCGTAAAAACTTTGGCTGACGATGCCGACCGCGGTGTGTTCGTGAACGTGGATGAGCTCAATGCTCGTGATAATCCCGTGCACGTTGCCCGTAACTTGCCAAGCTTGGAAGTTCCAGCTCCGAAAAATATCGAAGATATGGAATTTGATTCCGACGAAGCCAATCGTTCCTTCGAACAATAATTTTTTCGATCGAATACAAAAAAGCCTGAGGAGAGATCCCCAGGCTTTTTTCGTTTTTTGAGTGTTGTAATTTCTGGGAAGTGTTTCGGCATTGATTCGACTCTGGAGACTTCAAGCTCTCGCTATTTGAAGCTGCTCGAAAATATGGAATACATAAAGGTATCCATGGTTGTGCTTTGGCTCACTTAAAGTTTACCTCTCGTGAACTTTCCCAAAGCTTCAATTCCCTAGAGTCGGGTTGCTGATAAATAGGCTATCTCCTTGTTTTTGTTAATGTCTCGCTTGGGAACAAAGCTGAGTTGCAGCGGAGGGGTTGGGGCCGGGTTATACTTGACTAATTTAATATATTATTATATATTCTCCGCCCGGTAATTATGAACGTATTGTTGAGGTGTTTATGAAGTTCGGAAAATTGCTACCTGCTCTTGTATTAGGAATTATCATCAGTGCTTCGCCGCTTTCGGCTAACGCCGCAGATGGTGCCACGGTTACCTATAAAACCACGGTGGCCCAGGACGGCGGAAAGATTGGTGATGTTGATCGCGGAGTAAGAGAGATCGCCGAGCAATCAGGGGTTACCATTCGCTGGGTTCGCTCCCGTGCTGCTTATGGCTGGCAAGTATCCACAATATCTGTGGAAGGCAGCGAGCAAGACATCGCGGAATTCGTTGCTGCCATTGAAGCCTATAAAGCTGAACTGAAAAATCAGTAGATATCTTCAAAAGAAAAATTTTTTGGCCAACTGGATGGCTTGACAATTTTTTTCGTTAGAACAGAAAAGCCTGAGGAGGAATCCCCAGGCTTTTTGCGTTTCCGTGCGAACAGTTTAGCGATTGTAGTAACAAACGAAGTTCATCACGAACTTTCCGTTGTCGGAAAGTGGCTGCTCCACGAGCGGCTTGCGGGCTTCTTGAGTGGCCAAATCTACTGTCCAGGAATAGCTAGCCACTTCATCTTGTACGTGATTATTTTCGTAAAAAATTACGTCTATGTTCAGAAGTTTAGGATTTTGCTCATTCCAAGAAGCAACAAGGTCAAAGATATAGTTGTCTCTGCCAATATCCAGACCATCTTCGGGGCGAGCAGAATCTTCGCTAAATGGTTTTTGAATGGGAAGCTTCACGCTGATATAGCGCTGAGGTTTTTTGTAGTCTTTGAGTGCACAGACAATATTTTCTGCGGCGAAGGCGGGTGGGGCGAAAAAGCCAAACAATAGAAAAAAACTAGCGAGTATTTTCATAGGGGTCTCCAGTTTGATTATTGCTTTGCGTTATAGGGTGATTGAGTGGTGTTGTAAAGAAATAAATGGGGACTAATGGTCGCTACGGACAAGCCAACACCTTCAGGCTTACTGCACAATGAAGTTAGTGAACAATACGTCGATTACAGCCACACCCTGAAGGAAGCTGTTCACTTTGCCCACGAGTTCGTGTTTCACCCGAAACTTCACTTCTAGAGAGGACAATTCAGAATAGGAGCGGGTGCTAATGGTGGTTTGAATCGCGTCTTCTATTTTGGCCCGATTGGCCTTCACTTGGCTTAAACACTCTTCAGAGCCGCAAAGCAAAACTACTTCTACCGTGGCGTATCGATTACGTCCGCCTTTTTGACTATCTAAAGTGATCGTCATTTCCTGGTAGGTTTCGGTAAACACTCCGTCGCCAGTGGCGTCAGAGTTCTTTTCTACCTTCTTCACGATCTCCTGTACGGCTTGGGGTTCCGTAATGGCTGGCTTTTTATAGATTAGGCTTGCCCACACGATAAAGCCAAAGCCCGCTAATACAATCAATACGTTGCCTAAAACCAGAATGGCCTGCAACATGAGCATGCCCAAAATTTTCTTGGGGCCGGCCGGCGTCTCGCCTTCATTACCGTCTTTTTTTTCTGCCTTTTCGTCTGCCATATCTCTATTATTGCTAAGGTTGGAGTTGGCGGCAAGGAAAGTTTCGCGGAGTCTGTCATTGAGTTTCCTTCATTTATTCTTCGCTCTTGTAGTAACGGCCTCCTGGGGCTTTAATTTTGTGTTTATTCGCCACGGGCTAGATGGTCTTCCTCCGCTCCTTTTGTGCGCCATTCGTTTTCTCTTTTCCGGGCTGCCGTTTGTCTTCTTTTTTCCCCGTCCTCGAGGATCTTGGCAGATCCTCGTCGCCTATGGTCTGGTGATGTTTGTGCTGCAATTTAGTTTTCTGTTTGGCTCCATTGCTGCTGGGATGACTCCCGCAATGGCATCTCTCCTCGCGCAAACTCAGGTGTTTTTTTCCTTGGCGTTAGCCGCGGTGGTATTGCGCGAAAATTTGGGAATTTGGAAGTGGATTGGCGCATTTGTGGCCTCATTGGGGATTCTGGTGGTGCTTTACCACTTGGAGGGAGGGATCACGCTGCTCTCCTTAGGGTTAGTATTGGCGGGAGCATTTTCCTGGTCGGTGGGTAATATGCTTTCCAAAAAAATGGAATTCGATCACGCGCTCAGTTTAGTGGTGTGGGGCAGTGTGATCGCTTCGCCCGTGCTGTTTTTGCTTTCGATGTATTTTGAGGGATCGCCAGCAAAGTATTTCCCACTTTCTGGGAAAGTGTGGGTAGCTATTGCTTATATCGTCTTCATCTCTACTCATCTGGCCTATTCGCTTTGGAGTTTTTTGCTCAAAAAATATCCGGCCTCCACGGTGGCGCCGTTTACGCTGCTCGTTCCAGGTTTCGGTTTTTTGGGTGCTTGGCTGGTATTAGATGAACCATTCCCAATCTGGAAATTTATCTCTGGTGCTTTTGTAGTTGCTGGATTGGCGCTCACCTTTATGTCTAATTTTCAGAAAAGATTTCAGCGTTGGCGCTGACTGTAATTGAGCCATAATTTTTTTCGTCGATCAAAAACAAGAAAGCCAATCCGCTCTTGAGGCGAATTGGCTTTCTATTGACAGCTCCAGCTAGGGCCGAAGAGCTTTAGATTTTCATTGCTTCGTAAGGCAAGTTCAAATCATCGGCCACTTGTTTGTAAGCCACTTTGCCGCCGAATACGTTCACGCCTTTGTAGAGCGCTTTATCCATGGAGATGGCTTTTTGGAAGCCGTTGTCGGCCAACAAAAGCGCATACTTCATGGTGCGGTTAGTGAGCGCATAGGTGGATGTATGAGCTACGGCGCCCGGCATATTGGTTACACCGTAATGGATCACGTTTTCATCGCGGAAAATAGGATCCGAGTGAGAGGTGGGCTTAATGGTTTCGATGCAACCACCTTGGTCGATGGATACGTCTACTACCACAGAGTTAGGCTCCATTTGGCGAACCATTTCTCGAGTTACCAATTTTGGCGCCTTAGCGCCGGCGATCAATACGGTTCCAATCACGAGATCCGCTTCTTTCACCGCACGCTCAATATTCACTGGGTTAGAATACAAGGTGTTGAT
>CAYZLH010000293.1:0-4143 GCA_964478795.1 uncultured Bdellovibrionales bacterium
ATATTTTTGGTAAAAAGATTGATGCTTCCGCCTACGTAACGGAGACCGGAAAAAAGCGTCTACTTTCGCGAAACACAGCCGCTCTTCTAGCTTTGATGGTGGTGCTCATTGGATATTGGACAACTCAGCAGGAAGAAAAAGAAGACCCTGCCAATATCCTTCCTCGCTATCACACCTTTCCCTATGTCGAAGTAAACGTACCACCGCGCCTCGGCGATACGATTGATGCCACTCTTTCTGCCGATCTCGTAGAGAAGGCCGGAAAACTCACGCAAAGAGAAAATCCTAGCGCTTACATTACGGCCATTAAGAAGTATCTCTACAGAGCTGTGGGCAAGAATATTACGAATTACGATGCCAAAGCCCTCTTGGCCACGGCCTACATTCGTATTTCAGAAATTGTGCCAAGAGATGCGCGACTATTTGAAACGGTGGATAAATTGTTATTGCCGGGCCCCCCGAGAGATCGCTGGACGCCCGAATATGTGGTTGGCCTATCAGAATATTATCAAATGTTAAACCGGCACGACCAGGCCCAGGAAATAGTAGATGCATTTTTGAAACGACGGCAAACGGCGGAGTTGCTCTACCAGCGAGCCAAGATTTCCTATGAACGACGAGAGCTCGATGCGGCTTTGACGTTTATCAGTAAGGCAATTCCCCCAGAAAAGGTGGGGAAGGCAAATCCTCGTCACCTACTCTTTTATTCCACACTTCTCGATCAGCGTGGCCAGAAAGATGCCGCTACCCAAAATATGGAACGGTTATTTAAAGAGACGCGTGCCACCGGATATTATGGTCCCGGTTTTCTTTTTCAGGCCGATCTTTTGTTTCGCCAAGGGAAGTTTTTGGAAGCTCGAAAGATTCTCAAAATTCTTTTGGAGCGCCCCTTTCTTTTAGATCGAGTGCAGCAAGCTGATGCTTTCGTGGTTGCCGCCAAAGTATTGGAGGGCCTCAATGATCTGCGCAGAGCTAGAGTGTTTGCCGATCAAGCAGCTCAATTTCACTATGATAATGAAGTGATTTTGGATCTATTGTTTCGAATCAAATCGAAGGTGGCTTCTACGCGAGATCGTTACGCCAAAATTGTCCAAGGACGACAACGAGAAAAAGCCAAACAATACGAACAAGCGATTTCCTATTATATCGCCGCACTCGAGATGGACCGTACCGATCCCACGGCCTATTTATTATTAGCGAATCTCCAAGAAGAGCGTGGAGAAATTAATGAAGCCATCGATCGTTATATGAAGTCTGTTGGTGCGAACATAAAAGGTCGCCCGATAGAAGCCTACTTACAACTTTCGCGAATCTTCGCCAATCGTTACGAATTAGAAACAGCTAAAAATAATATCAAAATGGCCTCTGAGCTTAAAAGGAAGCGAGACCAAGTGGAGTATCTTCGCGGATTAGTTTTTCTCAAGCAAAGACGCGAAGACTTAGCGATGCCATATTTTGAAAAAGCCCTTAGCAAGGGAAGTAGATTGGTAGATCTCTATATCCAGATGGGCGATCTTGAGGTTGCCAAGAAAAACCAAAAACTAGCAGAATTCTACTACTCTATTGCTTTACGTTATTCCCCCCTGCACCCCAAGGCGATGCTCGGAGTGGCGCTCACCCGTTTTCACTTGGATAGTCCCTCACGGGCAATTTCCTTCCTAAAAGATAAACTAGCCACCCAGCCAAACTCGGCCGCAATTATGTCGAACTTAGCCATCATTTATTTGCGGTCTGGGGATCAAGATGCCGGAAAAAACTATCTGCAAAATGCGATTCGTTCCGACTCCCGCTATGCTGACGCCTTCCGTCTCCTAGGCGACCTCACGAAAGACGAAGGCGACCGTCAAACGGAAAACTATGATGCCCGTCGACACTCCTATCGGTACGCCCTGGCGAGCTATGAGATGTATTGCAAATTGGCGCCAAACGATCCCGAAGGATTTCGTGCCACGGGGGATCTCTATTTTGATATTCGCGATCTAGGGGCGGCCGCTAAAAATTATCACAAGGTTCTTTCCCTCACGAAAAACTACCCCGGTATCCGCATCAAGCTGGCGCTGATTTCTCGAAACGGGGGCGATGCGGCAACAGCCATGAAGCTATTGGAAGAAGAAATTCAGATTAACCCTCGCTCGGATGAAGCCCTGGTGGAAAAAGGCAACGTATTTATGATTCAGAAAGACTTCCCAGCCGCCACCAAAGCCTTTACCGAAGCGGCTCGCCTAAATGAACAAAATGCCAATGCTTTATATGGTTTGGGGGTGGTGTATCACCTACAAGGAAGCTATGATAATGCCTTATCTCTCTTCGCCCGTGTGGTGAAGCTGGATCCGCTAAAGGCTGATACATATAAGCAAATGGGATTAATTTACCAGAAGCAAAATAATAGGGCCAAGGCGTTGCAGGCTTTTACAAACTATAAAGGCTTGTCGAGAGCTCCAGCCGATATCGCTTACGCCGACGAGAAAATTAGAGAAGTTAGCAAATAATAGGTTTCATTTATGTTGGATTTACGCTGGATCATTGAAAACGAAGCAACCGTTCGCCAAAAGTTAGCGGGCCGAAATAACTTTCCCACAGACGGACTCGAAAGAATTTTGCGGGCCGATCAAACTCGTCGAGAACTAATTCAAAAGGTTGAGGCCGGACGCGCCAAAAAGAATCAGATTTCTAAAGACATCCCTATGAAGAAAAAGGCGGGCGAGGATATTGCTCCGCTCATGGCCGAATCCACGAAAATCAGCCAAGAAATGGAAGCTTCGGAAAAGGCGTTGCAGGAATTGCAGGCGGCCATGGACGCTGATTTGCTCACCATCCCAAATTGCTTCGACGATAGCGTGCCTATTGGCAGCGATGAAAAAGGCAACAAGGAAGTGCACAAGCGGGGTGAGCCCAAAAAGTTTTCTTTCCCCGCCAAAGATCACCATGATTTAGGTGTGCAGTTGGGAATTTTAGATTTTGACCGCGCCACGCGAATGGCCAGCACTCGTTTTTCTGCTCTGCTTGGCAAAGGTGCTAAGCTGGAGCGCGCGCTCATTCAGTTCATGTTGGATTTGCACACGGAACAACATGGCTATACCGAAATGGTTCCGCCCTTTCTTTGCAACAGCAAAGCAATGGTGGGCACCACGCAATTGCCAAAATTTCGTGAGGATTTATTTAAGATCGAAGGCTTTGATTTGTTTTTGATCCCCACGGCGGAAGTTCCAGTAACGAATTTTTATCGCGAAGAAATTTTGGATGAGAGTAAGCTGCCGCAGTTTTTCACGGCTTATACGCCTTGCTTCCGCTCGGAGGCAGGCTCGTATGGACGAGATACGCGTGGGCTCATCCGACAGCACCAATTCGATAAGGTGGAGTTAGTAATCTTTAGCCACCCGGATCATTCTTTCCAGCTGCATGAAAAGCTTACGGCTCATGCTGAAAAAGTATTGGACCTGTTGGAGCTCCCTTATAGACGAATGCTTTTGTGTTCGGGCGATATGGGGTTTGGTTCGGCTAAAACCTATGATCTTGAGGTTTGGCTGCCGGCGCAAAATACCTACCGAGAGATTTCAAGTTGCTCGAACTTTGTGGATTTTCAGGCACGCCGCGCTGGCATCAAATTTAAGGGTAAAGACGGGGGAAAACCACGATTTGTCCATACTTTGAATGGTTCGGGCTTGGCGGTGGGAAGAACGCTGGTGGCCATACTGGAAAACTACCAACAAGAAGACGGTTCGGTGCTGATCCCCAAGGCCCTGCAAAAATACACTGGATTTGACCGTATTTCTGCGGTTAAAACCTGAATAGATCTTTAACGCAGATCACGGAGAGATGGCTGAGTGGCCGAAAGCACCGGTCTTGAAAACCGGCAGTCGCGCAAGCGGCTCGTGAGTTCGAATCTCACTCTCTCCGCCAAAATAAAAAGGCTAACGCGACCGGAAGGAGCGTTGGCTTTTTTATTTTGGACAGATGGGAGTGGTGTGGACGAAACACTTTTGAGTTCGACCCAGGACGGGAACGAGGCGTAGCCGAGTAATCTCACTCTCTCCGTAATTCTGCCTTGCTGGCAAAACTTACCGGCGATTTAATCGAGACACTTTCGAACTATCGGACAACGATTTGTCCCGATTTTTTCAAAATTCAACTTGGCCGATGGCT
>CAYZLH010000294.1:0-4137 GCA_964478795.1 uncultured Bdellovibrionales bacterium
ACTTTGACCGATTGTCAGCGGAGGTAGATTCAAATACTTTCAAGTGGCTTATGGCATCGGGAAAAGGTGCGCTATACCCTAAGAAAAACATTACCGGAGCATCGGCACTCAACTTTCCCAAGTAAGCTTTCCATTCCATCGGATCTAGTTTTACTTCCAAGCCTAACTCTTTTTTCCACTGCATTTGTAATCTTTGGGCGAAAAGATTGGCCATTCCCGAGTTTGGATAGGTAAGCACAAGTGGCACTTTCTCCTGACTCTTGGCCCATAGAAGTGCTTCCTTCTTTGGTGAAAGAGGAAATCGATCGGTAGAGAGTGCACGGGGCAAATAACTTTCGGTGGGGCTGGCTCCTGGAGATAATTTTGCCAAATCATTTCGATCGATAGCCTCAGAAATAGCCTTTCGCCACTTGATGTCTTGAAACGGAGATTTTTGCGAATTGAAGGAGAGAAAAAAACTTGCAGTAGAGGGGAAGACCTCCACTCGGTGTGATTTCTTCAATCGTTCCAACTCTTCTGGGGGAATGGTCAACAAAACGTCTAAGGAATTCGTTTCAAATAGATTGATGGCTGTGGTTTCTTCGCGGATTACGCGGAATCGAACAATCTTCTGATCTCGTCCCTCCAGAACGACTTCCCGATCCGGGGAGTATTTGGTGACGCGAAACGCTCCGGAGGTGGGGGAAGTGGGAATCCAGTTCCCTTTCTTATCTATCCAATCGGGGCGCATGGGCGCTGCCAAGGGCATGGAGAGTGCAGCCAGAAAGGCCGAGTCGGGATGCTGCAACTGAATCACGACTTTTTGTTTTTGAGTGGAAACGCCAAAATCCATATTTTCAGGATTGGCAGAATTTTTGATCACCTGGAAAAAGCTCGCATCGCGTGCGGCCGTTGATTTCTTCAAGGCATGGCGCAATCCGAAGACAAAATCTTCCGGTAAAATTGGTGACCCATCGCTGAATTGAATTCCCGGCCGCAGCGTGAAAGTGTACGTCTTTTGATCTTTCGAAATATCCACGGATTTGGCCAAGCCCGGTCCGAGCGTGCCCTTGGCATCAACTTTCATTAAGCCCTGGTGTAAGTTTGCGCAGAGGTTAAAGCCAATTACGTCACTCACGTGATAGGGATCGAGCGTATTGGGTTCCGCCGGAAGTTGAATTTCAATAGAGGATTGCGCCCAAAGTAGCCACGGTAAAATGAGAGCAAAAAACATGAATTTCTCCTCTGAAAAGACGGAAGTGACTGTCAAAACTATATTCAAGATGCCGCTAATTGAGTGAATTTCCAAGCAAAAGAGCGCAGTGTCCTCCTCTAATGCGATGGGTTATAATGGTAATAGGGCGGGATTTTTATGAAGTATCAAATAAAAATTATGTATATTTTCTTGGGGGCCTCGGTCTTGGCTCTCAGTGCCTGTTCCAGCTCACCAATGAAATATCGCTTAGACAATAATTTCGTCTACCAGTGTTCGTTAGAGCTTATTGATGAAGATGTTCCAGCGGGAGAGGCCGAAAAAGTCTGCACGGCCTCGCACCGAGCGGAAATGCTTGAGGCTGGTGTAAAAGAGCGTGGCGCGGCACCACCGAGGGCTCCGGCCAGTGTGAGCGTGCCAGTAGCGGAAAGCGCACCAGCAAACCTGCCGCCACCGATTGTCTCAGGCGAATAGATCTATCTACGGGGGCAAGTACTAATTCCCAGCAGGGCATACGGTGGGCACCAGCCTATGAGCCCAGTGGCTAGGGGAATTACGCCGAGAAAGAACCACGGGCTTTGGGGGCCAACAAAGGCCAAGCTAATTAAACCGAGTCCCACAGCAATTCTAACGGATCGCTCAATTGGATGCACATTCACTTTCATATCTAAGTCTCCTTAGTTGGAGTCTATGCAATTGAAATTCCAAAGTCATTCGCTGGAATTTGGCCTCGCCATGTTTACCAAGAGAAGAAAATTCCCAGCTCTTGAGAAAAAATGACCCAGGCAAATCTGAATTATAGCAGAATTATCTCTGAATCATTTCTGAGCTACGCGGGGGTTGACAAGCCTAATTGAAAGTATTAGTATATAAACATATGAACTAACGGAGTATAAAAATGAAGAAAAAGATTGTGCTCCCCGATATGGTTTATGAAAAACAGGCAGATTTGTGCTCGGCATTGGCGAATCCTATTCGCCTGAAAATCTTAGATCTGCTGGCGGAGCAGGAGTATAGCGCCAAAGACTTGGGAGAAGTTTTGGGGTTACCCAAATCAAATATTTCCCAGCATTTGTCTGTGCTAAAAAATGCAGGTATCTTGCAAGTTCGTTCGGAAGGTTTGTATCAGTTTTTGAGTTTAGCCATGCCGGAAGTTAAACAGGCCTGCAATATGGTGAAAAAAATGCTGATTTCAAAAATGGAAAAAGAAAGCGAATTCATGAAATCCATGAAAGTGAAAATTAGTTAGGAGGAGAGACGATGAGCTTATTATTTCGACAACTATTTGACTATGATACGTGGACTTATACTTATTTATTGGCCGACACTGATTCGAAAGAGGCAGTGCTAATTGATACGGTCAAAGAAAAGGTCGAGCGCGATCTGGCACTATTAAAGGAACTTGGCCTCAAGTTGAAGTATGTCTTAGATACCCATGTGCATGCGGATCATATCACTGGGGCTGCCAAATTGAGAACTGCTACCGGTGCAAAAACGGGAATTAGCAGAAATTCCCAGGTAACTTGCGCAGATCTTCTACTCGACGATGGGAAGGAACTAGAATTCGGTAAATTTACTTTACGAGCCATCGCGACCCCGGGTCATACGAATACTTGCATGAGCTTCTATACGGAAGGGATGGTATTCACAGGGGATACACTCTTTATTCGCGATGTAGGTCGCACCGATTTTCAACAGGGCTCCAATGAACGAATGCATGATAGCATCACGAAAAAATTGTTTGCTCTGCCCGACGATACAAAGGTTTTTCCGGGGCACGATTACAACGGTCAGCAAATGAGTACCATTGCCGAAGAAAAGGCCTTTAATACGAAAGTTGGCGGAAGCAGTAATTTTGATTCATTTTCGACAAAAATGAAGGCCATGAAATTAGGGCCTCCCAAAAAATTAGACATTGCGGTTCCGGCGAATTTGCGCTGTGGACAGGAATAAACTGAGGTGAATATGGAAAAGTTAGCGCCAAAAATAGTGAAAGAAAAATTAGAAAAAGAAAAAATCTGTTTTGTTGACGTGCGATCTACAGATGAATTTCAATCCGGCCACGTGCCGGGAGCTCAATGCATTCCGTTGGATCAATTGGAAAAAGGTAATGTGTCGCTTCCAAAAGACCAGTTGGTAATTCTATCTTGCCAGTCGGGAAATCGCTCAGCCAAAGCCAAGAAGTTGCTTGCGGAAATGGGCTTTCAGAATCTGGTAGAAATGGACGGGGGATTTTCCGCTTGGCAGAAAGAGGGATTTCCGGTGAAGCGACTGAAAAATTCGATCCCGGTAATCCGTCAGGTGATGATCACTGCTGGATTCCTCGTGGCTAGTGGTGTGTTGCTGGGAACCTTTTTGCACCCTGGCTTTTATGGGCTCTCGCTCTTCGTGGGTGCGGGGTTAATGTTTGCCGGGATATCTGGTTGGTGCGGAATGGCCTTCATCTTAGAAAGAATGCCGTGGAATCGGGTGTAAACATATTTGGAATTCTCGGTGCTTTAGGCATGGGAGTTTCGCTGGGGCTATTTGGTGCTGGCGGCTCAATCTTAACCATGCCGATCTTGGTCTATCTTTATTCTGTGCAGCCGCTATTAGCTACACAACTCTCATTGTTAGTAGTGGGAGTTGTGAGCCTTTCGGGAATATTTCGAAATTTTCGAAACTTACACCTAGTGGCGGCGGCCGGATTTACAGCTGGAATCATGCTCGGAATGACGGTAATGCGGAGGGGAATCTTGCCAGTCTTGCCAGCGCAAATTCTGGCCATATCATTAGATCAGTGGATTCTAGTGATTTTTTCTTTGGTAATGATCGCGGCCTCACTTTCCATGATGTTTGTAAAGGTTCGCGAGAATCCTAAGGCTCAATCAGTTGGTGATAAAATAGGACTGATTGTTTTAGGGGTTGCGATTGGAATGCTTACCGGATTCGTTGGAGCCGGTGGG
>CAYZLH010000295.1:0-4129 GCA_964478795.1 uncultured Bdellovibrionales bacterium
CTGCCGGCGTTGCCGCTGAAGCTGCCGCGATAGAAGCCGCCGTCGTTGGCCACAGACAGCCGGCTGCCGCCCGGCTCGTAGGCCAGGCCGTGCACGTCGGGGTGAATGACGCGGTTGGCCTGGTTGGGCGAGCCCTCCCAGCCGGTTGCATCAAGGACGAACGGCGGAACCGTCAAAGTCGCCATCCCCTCGATTTCCCCGAGCATATCGGTGATCTCGCGAACACAGCCAAATCCGCCGGCCCGTTTGGTAATATAATTTACCTGATCCTTCACTTCCTGCGGAGCGTGTGGAGGAGTGGCCGAAAAACCTACCGATCGCAATACCGGTATATCGAACAGCTCGTCACCCACAAAGGCACATTCGGCATCAGTTACGCCTAAATCGTGCTTAATTTTTTCATAGGGAATGATTTTATCTTCATTACCAAAGTAAGCATTTTCGATTCCCAAAATTTCCGCTCGCTTTTTATGGCTAGTGAAAGCGCCGCCCGAAATCACACAAACCGTCACACCGGCTTTTTGTAAAGTGCGAATGCCGAAGCCATCAATCACTGAATACATGGCCCCCCAGCCTTGGCCGTCAATATAGAAAATTCTCCCATCGGTCATCACGCCATCAATATCCAGAATGAGCACTTTGATTTGATGGAGGACCTTCTCTAAGGCTTTTCCCGAGAGCTTTTTCGCTTTTTTCATAGAACTTCAGTTTAACGGATTACCTTGGCAATCGCTTCCAGTTTTTTCAGCAGCCCGCTGGCCGAGGCCAAAGGTAGACAACTAGGGCCATCGCACTTTGCTTTTTCCGGATTCGGGTGAAATTCTAGGAATACCCCGTCGGCACCGGAGGCCACCGCCGCCTGGGCAATTATTTGCACACCCTCTCGTCGGCCACCGGTAGCCGTGTTATCGCCGCCATTACCTTTACCCGCTCCAGGAAGCTGTACGGCATGAGTGGCATCGATAGTGACCGGCGCGCCGAGCGCCTTCATCTCCGGAATTCCCAACATATCGACTACGAGGTTGTTGTAGCCAAAAGAAACACCACGCTCACAGAGAATCGTCAGGTCTCTAGAGGGAGCCGCCTCCTTCACTTTGGCTAAAATATTTTTGCAATCCCAGGGCGCCAAGAATTGGCCTTTCTTAATGTGTAACAATCCACCGTTTTTCTCCACTGCCCGAGCCGCCGCTACCACTAAATCTGTCTGTCGGCATAAGAATGCTGGAATTTGCACGATATCAGCCACCTTAGCCACCACTTCGCATTGTTCGGGTTCGTGCACATCAGTGATAATGGGAACTTGGAATTTCGCTTTCACACCTTCGAGAATTCGTAATCCGTCCTTTAATCCAGCGCCACGATAACTTTTTACCGAAGATCGATTGGCCTTATCGAAGCTCGCCTTAAAAACAAACGTGCGACCAAACCCTTTCATCACATTTTGTAATTCTTGGGCGGTTTCAAAGGCGAGCCCTTCGTCTTCTAAAACATTCAAGCCCATTAAATACGCCAGCGGCGCATTGGCGCCAATTTCCCAGTTCCAATTTGTTAACTTCATTTTTTTTCCTCTGGCATTGGGCTCTTTGCTTGTATCACCCAGGTGCGGTTGTCTTTCGAGAGTTGAAAAGTATAATTGGCCCCGTCTGGCGCTAATGTGAGCAAACATGAATATTTAGCGCAGCGATCGGCATCGACTCCGAGTTGCACCAAGGCGGGAGTGAATTTTCCCAATTCATTTTTGACCAAATTTTGGCTGGTAAAAACTTCCGTAAAAAATACTTGTACATCACGCGGTACCCCTGACGGAGGTTTGCGATCGGGCACGATCACCAGAGCAAAAATTGCGATCCCGCCGAAGAGCGATAGAAAGCCTACGACTAAATAGCCGACGTAGGATTTTTTATCGATCACGCTCATTTCTTGCCCTTCTGCTGAATCGAGGCTGCCACGAAGGAGCGGAAAAGCGGATGGGGCGCAAGCGGTTTGGATTTAAATTCGGGGTGAAATTGGCAGCCCACAAAATACGGGTGATCTTTGATCTCAATCATTTCCACTAAGCCGGCCTTGGAATTTACGCGCGAATCTCGACAGAAGCCAGAAAAAATCATTCCTTTCGCCGCAATCTCGTCACGATATTTATTATTCACTTCGTAACGATGACGATGCCGCTCCGATATCATCGACTTTTGGTAAGCATCAAAAGCTTTGGTTCCCGTCATGAGTTCACAATCCCAGGCTCCCAAGCGCATCGTGCCGCCCATATTTTCCACGGCCTTTTGCTCTTCCATTAAATCAATCACCAAATGCGAAGATTCTGGTTCGAATTCCATGGAGTTGGCATCTTTCCAACCCACCACATTGCGAGCATATTCAATCACTGCCACTTGCATGCCTAAGCAAATTCCAAAAAACGGCACTTTTTTCTCACGAGCATACTTTACAGCGGCAATTTTTCCCTCGATCCCCCGCGAGCCAAATCCACCGGGCACGAGGATTCCATCTACGGCGCCCAAGGTTTCTTCGATCTTCTGCGTTTTCATCATTTCTTCGGCATCGATGAACTGTAAATTCACGCGGCAATCGTTGGCAATTCCGCCATGAAATAAAGCTTCATTTAAACTCTTATAGCTCTCTTTGAGTTCCACATATTTTCCCACCACGCCAATGGTCACGGTCTTTTGGGGGTTGTGGATTTTTTTGACGATATCTTCCCAGGGAGCAACGGCCGGATTCGACGTCCACATATTGAGTAACTCAACAATTTTTTCATCTACACCCTCTTTGTGAAGCTTGAGCGGCACTTCATAAATGGAGTTTGCATCTTCAGCGGAAAACACTCTCCCTTGCTCGAGGTTACAGAATAAACCAATTTTATTTTTAATCTCTTTACTTAAGGGGCGATCCGTTCGGCAGAGGAGAATATCGGCATCAATTCCCTCATGGCGCAATTGGGCCACGGAGTGTTGCGTGGGTTTTGTTTTGAGTTCACCGGCGGCGGCAATGTATGGCACTAAGGTCAAGTGCACATACAACACATTCTCCCGCCCCATTTCAAATTTCATCTGGCGAATGGCCTCAATGAAGGGCAAAGATTCGATATCGCCCACGGTCCCGCCAACTTCCACCAACGCCACGTCAGCACTACCAGCGGCATCATGAATACGCCGTTTGATTTCATCGGTAATATGGGGAATTACTTGGACCGTTTGCCCCAAATATTTTCCCTTACGTTCATTTTGAATCACGGTGTCGTAAACTTGGCCGGTGGTGAAATTGTTTTTCCGTGAAAGCTGCACTCCATGAGTGAATCGTTCGTAGTGGCCCAAATCCAAATCGCATTCGGTGCCATCTTCCAACACAAAAACTTCCCCATGCTGCGTGGGATTCATAGTGCCGGGATCTACGTTGATATACGGATCCATCTTTAGCAAAGTGACCTTTACCCCCCGAGCTTCCAAAAGGGCCGCGATTGAAGCCGCCGCTAATCCCTTGCCCAGCGAGCTCACAACCCCACCCGTTACGAAAATATACTTCTTTGATTTCGCCATTCGCTTCCTACTTTCCTAAATCTTTTTCTGTAAATTTTCTCGAAACAATTTACGCGCCTTTTCTAAATCTTCCGCGGTATCCACACTTTGCGAGCCAAAATTGGTTTTCCCCATACCAATTTTAAATCCATGAAATAGGGCGCGAAGTTGCTCTAAACTTTCCGCACGTTCGATTAACGGCACCGCCAGATCAGGAAACTTTTGCAAAAAATCCCGTTGGTATACATACACGCCGAGATGTTTGCCATAGCTGGGATGATCCAAAAGCTCACGATCCTCCACGGGATTTTGTCGATAGGGAATGCCGTAGCGAGAAAAATAAATGGCGTCGCCCTGGGCATCCACCAATACCTTCACGCAGGAGGCGCTTTGAATTTCTTGGACATCAGCAAACTTGGTAAAAGCCGATCCCATCACCCTTCCCCGTTGCAGCACTGGCTCCATCGCCGCCTCCACCACATAGGGGTGCACTACTGGCTCATCGCCTTGCAAATTGATAATCACAGGCTCGGAAAGGTCTTTGGCCACATAGGCCACCCGCTCGGTACCAGAGCGCAGACTTTCCGGCGTCATTCGCGCCT